>JAUIKX010000086.1 GCA_030430515.1 Gammaproteobacteria bacterium
TTCGCCGCTGCGAGCCGGAGCAGCTTGCCGACTGCCTGAAGCAGATTGTCGAGCGCAAACGTGAGCTTGATTTTCCCTGGTTTCCGGCGCGCGTGGTATGCCATGACATCCTGGGGCAGACGGCCCTGGTCGACCTGGCTGGACTCCGTGACGCCATCGCCGATAAAGGGGGGGATCCTGCTCAGGTCAATCCGGTCGTTCCCACCCAACTGATCGTCGATCACTCCCTGGCGGTGGAACATGCCGGCTTCGAGCCGGACGCCTTCGAAAAGAACCGGGCCATTGAAGATCGACGGAACGAAGACCGCTTCCACTTCATCAACTGGTGCAAAACGGCCTTCGAAAACGTCGATGTGATTCCGCCGGGTAACGGCATCATGCACCAGATCAATCTGGAGAAAATGTCGCCGGTCATTCACGACCGCGAGGGTGTGGCGTTCCCGGATACTCTGGTTGGCACCGACAGCCACACCCCGCACGTCGATGCTTTGGGTGTGATCGCGGTGGGTGTGGGTGGCCTGGAGGCTGAGAGCGTCATGCTGGGAAGAGCCAGCTACATGCGTCTACCGGAGATTGTCGGCGTGGAGCTGACGGGTAAACGCCAGCCGGGCATCACGGCCACCGATATCGTTCTTGCGCTGACGGAGTTTCTGCGCAACGAACGCGTGGTCGGAGCCTATCTCGAGTTCTACGGTGAAGGCGCTGAAGACCTGAAGCTCGGTGACCGCGCCACCATTTCAAATATGACGCCGGAGTTTGGCGCCACGGCAGCGATGTTTTACATCGACCAGAATACGCTGGACTACCTGACGCTCACCGGGCGCGACCCGGAGCAGGTCAGGCTCGTGGAAACCTACGCCAAAGAGAGCGGGCTGTGGGTGGATGGCATGCGTGGTGCCGAATATGAACGGGTGCTCACATTCGACCTGTCCAGTGTCGTGCGCAATGTTGCCGGCCCGTCGAATCCCCATCGCCGGGTGGCGACGGCCGATCTGGCTGCGAACGGTATTGCCGGAGCTTGGGAGAAGGAAGGCGAGCTGATGCCGGACGGCGCGGTGATCATCGCTGCCATCACCTCCTGCACCAATACGTCCAACCCGCGCAATGTCATCGCCGCGGGCCTCCTGGCGCGCAATGCCAATGCGAGAGGCCTCACCCGGCAACCCTGGGTGAAGAGCTCGCTGGCACCCGGCTCGAAAGCCGTGCAGCTCTACCTTGAAGAAGCGGAGCTTCTTCCTGAGCTCGAAAAGCTGGGCTTCGGCATCGTCGCGTTCGCCTGCACAACCTGCAACGGCATGAGTGGCGCGCTTGATCCGAAAATTCAGCAGGAAGTGATCGATCGCGATCTCTACGCAACGGCGGTGTTGTCCGGTAACCGGAATTTCGACGGTCGGATTCACCCTTACGCCAAGCAGGCTTTCCTTGCATCACCGCCGCTGGTGATTGCTTATGCGATTGCCGGAACGGTACGGGTGGATATCGAGAATGATCCTCTTGGTTACGATGCGGAAGGCAATCCGGTCATGCTGAAGGACATCTGGCCTTCCGACGAAGAGATCGACGCGGTGGTGGATGCCAGCGTGAAGCCTGAACAGTTCCGTTCGGTCTACGACCCGATGTTCATCTCCGTCAGAGATGAAACAGATGCAACGAGCCCGCTGTACGAGTGGCGGCCCCAGAGCACTTACATCCGTCGGCCGCCTTACTGGGAGGGGGCACTGGCCGGCGCACGTTCGCTCAGCGGCATGCGGCCGCTGGCGGTTCTGGGTGACAACATCACGACCGATCATTTGTCGCCCTCCAATGCGATCCTTGCCAGCAGCGCCGCTGGTGAGTATCTGGCAAAGATGGGCCTGCCCGAAGAGGACTTCAACTCTTACGCAACCCACCGGGGGGATCACCTGACCGCGCAGCGGGCGACTTTTGCGAATCCCAAACTCATCAACGAGATGGCGGTTGTCGATGGTGAGGTGCAGCAGGGCTCCCTGGCCAGGCTCGAGCCGGAGGGCAAGGTCATGCGCATGTGGGAGGTCATCGAAACCTATATGGATCGCGATCAGCCGCTCATCATCATCGCCGGTGCTGACTACGGACAGGGCTCGTCCCGAGACTGGGCTGCGAAGGGTGTGCGTCTGGCCGGCGTGCAGGTGATTGTTGCGGAAGGATTCGAGCGCATACACAGAACCAATCTCATCGGCATGGGCGTGCTGCCGCTCCAGTTCAAGGAAGGCGAGACGCGCGAAACCTACGGCATTGATGGCACTGAGACCTTTGATGTTTCGGGTGAACCGGCACCGGGTGCAGACCTTACTCTGGTGATTCACCGCAGCAGCGGCGAGCGTGTCGAGGTACCTGTCACCTGTCGGCTGGATACGGCGGAAGAAGTCTCCGTCTACGCTGCGGGCGGTGTGCTGCAGCGGTTCGCGCAGGACTTCCTCGAAGCATCGGCGGGGTAAAGGCATGTCGAACGCACCACAGATCAGAGTGCCTGCTACGTACATGCGCGGCGGCACGAGCAAAGGGGTCTTCTTCAAAGTTGCAGATTTGCCGGAGGCAGCACGAGAGCCGGGGGCGGCGCGCGATGCGTTCCTGATGCGCGTGATCGGCAGTCCGGATCCTTACGGCAAACACACAGACGGGATGGGAGGCGCAACCTCCAGCACCAGCAAAACGGTGCTGCTGTCGCCGAGCAACAAACCCGGTCACGATGTGGATTACCTGTTCGGCCAGGTGTCGATCGATCAGCCTTTCGTGGATTGGAGCGGCAATTGCGGCAACCTGTCGGCAGCTGTCGGACCTTTTGCGGTTGCCAATGGATTCATCGACGCGGACCGTATCCCTGAGAATGGCACTGTGGAAGTGCGGATCTGGCAGGTGAACATTGGCAAGACCATCGTTAACCAGGTGCCGATCGTGAACGGTGCGGTTCAGGAAACAGGAGATTTTGAGCTCGATGGGGTGACCTTCCCTGCGGCGGAAGTGCCTGTGGAGTTCATGGACCCGGCAGACGAGTCCGGCGGCTCCATGTTCCCCACTGGCAACGTCGTCGATGATCTGGAGGTCCCGGGTGTGGGGACGCTCGAGGCAACGATGATCAACGCCGGTATTCCGACCATTTTCGTCAATGCAGATGCCATCGGTTACTCGGGCGTTGAGCTGCAGGACGATATCAACAACGATGAGACAGCACTGGCCCGTTTCGAGACCATCCGCGCCCACGGTGCGATTCGCATGGGGCTCATCGACAAGGTGGAAGAGGCCGCAGCCAGGCAGCACACGCCTAAAGTGGCGTTCGTAGCCGGCCCCCGGAGTTACGTTGCGTCGAGCGGAAAAAACGTCGAGTCGGGAGAGATCGACCTGGTCGTGCGAGCGTTGTCCATGGGCAAGCTGCACCACGCCATGATGGGCACTGCAGCGGTTGCCATTGGCACGGCAGCCGCCATACCCGGGACCCTGGTCAATCTGGCCGCGGGCGGTGGCGAACGCAACTCCGTGGTATTCGGGCATCCATCCGGAACCCTGCGCGTGGGGGCCGAGGCAACGCAGTCGGACGGCGAATGGCAAGTTGTCAAAGCGACGATGAGTCGCAGCGCCCGAGTGCTCATGGAAGGCTGGGTTCGGGTGCCGGGCGATTCGTTCTGACGCGCTCCATCGATGAGCGCTGAAGCGATACGCACACTGGTGCATCGATATGCCGACGCGGTCAGTCGCGGGGATGGTGAACAGCTCAGCAGATGCTGGGCGGAAGAGGCCGTCTGGCGCCTGCCACCCGGAAGAGGCGCGGACGGTCGTGAAGATATTCTTAAGCTGTGGCGTCGTACCGTCAGCGCAACGGATCATGTTGTGCAGGTCGTGCTCAACGGCGAGGCAAGCGGGAACGATGGTCTCTGGCGCGGCCGCTGGTACGTCATGGAGTTCATCGACAAACCGGACACCGAAGTAGAGCTTCTGATTGCCTACTACGATGACGTATACGTTCATAGCACCGATACCAACTGGCAGTTCGCCGAGCGCCATATGACTTGGCTTTACCGCGGCCCTGCGGGACTGGCAAAAGCATTCCTCTGAAACCGACCCGCCCGCTACTTTCTTACAGACGCTGCCTGGCAACGTTTTCGTGTAGAGGGAGTCGCCGAATCTGCAAGGAAGTGCGAGTATTGGCGGCTTGAGGTTTTCTCAGAGGAGCATTGATGAAGGCTTGGCATTTTTACGGTACGGGAAAGGCGATGGAACTGGTTGAGCTGCCGGAGCCTGAGCCGGGCGAGGGAGAGGTGCTTCTTGATATTGGCGGGTCGGGCCTCTGCCACACCGACGTCGGCGTGCTGGAAGATGAGGGCTGGATGCCCATGTTGACGAAGTTGCCCATGGTGATCGGTCATGAGGTTGCGGGCACCGTTCGTCGGTTGGGTGCTGGTGTATCAGGGTGTGCTGTTGGTGATCGTGTCGGCGTCTGTCCCACTACCTCCGCAGGTGCACCCGGATTTGCTTACGATGGTGGTTTCGCGGAGCAGATGATCGCCCCGGCGCAGGCCCTCGTACCCATACCTGACGACGTCAGCTTTGCGGCTGGTGCGACGGCGACCGATGCGGGTATGACCAGCCATCATGCGATGATGACCAGCGGGGCACTAGAACCTGGAATGAAGGTCGGTGTGATCGGCCTCGGTGGGCTCGGTCAGATCGGTTCACGTGTGGCGGTTCTGCAGGGGGCGGAGGTGTTTGTTGCTGAGATCGATGAATCGGTCTGGCACCTGGCGGATGAGTTGGGCGTGAAGCAGATTTCAAACTCCATCGTCGACTTTGCCGACAAGGATCTGGATCTCATCGTCGATTACGCGGGTTTCGGCACAACGACGGCGCAAGCCATTGAAACGGTGGCCAGAGGCGGACGTGTCGTGCAAGTGGGTATGGGCAAGCTGGAGGCGACGATATCCACCAAGGCGATGATCCTGAACAAGGTTACTCTGGTAGGCTCCAACGGCGGTACGAAGGAGGACATCGAAGGGATCTATCGCCTTCTGTCATCGGGGGATCTGCGGCCCGTTCTTACGGAGATTGGAATCGACGAAATCGCCGATGGCCTCCACCGTCTGTCTCGAGGAGAGGTTACCGGCCGGCTCGTTGCCGTGCCGCGGGGAATCTGACGATTGTTTGAAAGCCCTCCGGGCTATGCGCAAACTCCAGCTTCCCCTTATGCCGGGCAATGATGCTGGCCGCGATAGTCAGACCGAGCCCGGTACCTCCGAGCGCCCGGTTACGAGACTCGTCGAGGCGAACGAATGGCTGGAGGGCCTCCGCCACCTGTTCTTCCGTCATGCCTGAGCCTGAATCCGTGATACGCACATCACCAGACATATCCACCCGGACCCTTGCCGTTTCGCCGTACCTGAGCGCATTGTCGGCCAGGTTGTAGAATGCTCTTTTCAGAGCGGCCGGCTGACCTCGAACCACAGGGTTACCTTCGTTGCTGAACGTCACTTCGCCGCCGAGATCCGCAAGGTCGTCCACCACCGCCTGAATCAGCGACACGAGATCGATCGCTTCGAACGGCTCGTCGGATGCTTCTTCGCGCGCGTAGGTCATTGCCTCGCTGAGTATAGTGGTCATTTGTTCGAGGTCTTTTCCGATGCGTAGACGTGCGTCTTCGTCGCCGATGCGTTCAATGCGCAGGCCCATGCGGGTTGCAATGGTTCTGAGATCGTGTGAAACCGCACCCAGCATCTGAATGTGCTGATCTAGAAGCGCCGCGAC
This sequence comes from Gammaproteobacteria bacterium, assembly GCA_030430515.1. Classification (GTDB taxonomy): domain Bacteria; phylum Pseudomonadota; class Gammaproteobacteria; order Pseudomonadales; family Azotimanducaceae; genus SYFY01. The sequence continues at coordinate 5,752 of JAUIKX010000086.1, forward strand.
ACGCCTCTGCATTTCGTTGAATTTTCGGCTGGCGCGCCTCGCCTCCACTGGCCCCTGATTTTCGGGTAGCGGCGCCACGTTCAACCCGCTACCGAACTGTTCCGCACCGTCCGCCAGAGCGGAAATGTAGCGGGTGGTTCGTCGAGTGGCGTAGAGCACCAGGAATATCGCGGTCAGAACCGACAGCATCGTAAATAGCGCCGATGCAACGTCGTATCCGAAGCGCGTGGTGTCGGTTCGCGCCACGGCGTGCAGCCACTCGTTGCCAGCGGGGTCGGTCGGAATGAGCAGATGAAAGGCAGCCGGCTGCCGATGCCTACGCAGCGTGTAGCCGAATCGCACCGTCTCGACGGGTGCGAAGCCCCACGCCGCGAGGCGGTCATGCACAGCCTGTTCGATCTCGTCGTTGTGTGGCCAGCCCCGCTCGGGGAGGGGCTGCGGCTGCATCAGCCGTCGCACGTTGAATGCCGGCCCGCTCAGGGCATTGAGCTTCGCGAGCTCTGATGGAGCCATGTTTCTGAGCGACAGAGTCCGATCGACGATGCCTTCGGCGAAGGTCTCGGCCCTTGCCAGCATGCGCTCATGTCCCCAGTAGATGAAGAAAACTGCATGGAGCAGTATGAAACCGGCAGCAACCCACGCGGCGATACTGAAAAACAGGCTTTGTCCTGCTTTCATGGCACGTCATCCCGTTCGACCTCTGCGCAGAACAGGTAGCCGCCACCGCGTACCGTTTTTATGAGCTCGCTATCTCCCAATTGCCGGCGGAGCCGCGAGAGCTGTACATCTACGCTGCGATCGAACGGGTCGGCCTTCCTGCCTTTCGTAGCAGCCAGCAGGTGATCCCGGGTGAGCACCCGTCCGGGATTGCGGACAAACGCCAGCAGAAGGTCGTAGGCCCCGGCAGAAAGGCTGATGTGCACGCCCTGTGGATTGGTCAGCGATCGTTTGGCCGTGTCCAGCAGCCAGCCGTTGAAACGGTAACGCAGGTGCCTGTCGGGTCGATGCACCGATGCCTGATGTGGTGCCCGCCGCAGCACGGCCCGAATCCTGGCGAGCAGTTCCCGGGTGCTGAAAGGCTTCGTCAGGTAGTCGTCAGCGCCCAGCTCCAAACCCAGTACACGATCGCCTTCCTCCGCCAGAGCGGTGACCATGATGATGGCTGTGTCGCTCTCACGTCGCAGCCAGCGACACAAGCTCAGACCATCTTCACCAGGGAGCATGACATCGAGCAGCACCACCTCGACGGCCTCACTCGCTAGCACGCGCTTCATTTCGCTACCGTCGCGTGCCGTGATGGCTCGTAGGCCGTGGTCTTGCAGATAGCCCTCGAGTAGAGCGCGTATGTCGTTGTCGTCGTCGACGATCAGAATCGTGGCCATGCGCCATTGTAGAGCGCACCGGCCGCCGGTTCTGTAACGTTTGATTGCATCGCGGCGCGCTGCAACAAATTGTTACAAAGCGCAAAGCAATGGAGATCGTCGGGTAGATCGAAGCTGCTTCACTGGTGCTCCCAATCAACGGAGTACTCTAATGACACGACCACGAACCCTGACGATGACATTCATTGCGGTGCTGCTGCTCGCCGCGGGTGGTGTTGTGCTTGGCACTGCTTTCACCCCTTCTAGTGCGAGTGCGCACGGCACCCCGTTCCACCATCGCGGTCACCATCCGCATGGCGGCAACCCCTGCGAACGCCTCACCCGCCACTCCCTGCGCATTGCCGAGGTGGTGATCGAGACCCATCTCGATCTCGACGCATCGCAGCTGAGCGCGCTGCGGCCGCTCCTTGAAGTGGTTGACCATTGGCGCAATGACGTAGCGGGTAGCTGTGAGACACTCAGGGCAGCTGATGATGTGCCGGCGGCACTGGCGGCGGCGGAGCAGGCGCTCGACCGTTCGGCGGAGGCTGCAAGGCTTCTGCAGGGCGCCTACACTGCCTTCCATGGGAGCCTGCGCGCTGACCAGCAGGCGCGTATTGAAGAAGCCTTGACGCGGCATCGCCGCCGGCATGAAGAGGGTTGAGCAATGGAGGCTGAACGCCGAATTCCCAGAGTGCTGCCGCCACACTACTTCGTTCTAGCGCTCCTGTGCGTTTGTGCGGTGGCGTACTTCGACCGCTCGGCGCCATTGCCCGATCCCTGGCCGCTGATCGGGCTGCTGCCGCTCGTTATCGGGGTGATTGTCTCGGTGCGGGGCTCGCGGCAGTTTGCTGAAGTCGGTACCAATATCATCCCGCTAACCCGGTCATCGACTCTGGTCACCAGCGGTGTCTTTGCCTACTCGCGTAACCCCATGTACCTGGGCATGCTGTTGGCGCTGGTTGGCGTGGTGCTTCTAGGCAACTCTCTATGGGCTGCAGCGGTACCCGTCGTCTTCTTCGGCATCATCCGGCAGCGGTTCGTGCTGAAGGAAGAACCGTTGATGCTGGAGACCTTCGGAGGCGAATATGAGGCTTACATGAGCCGGGTCCGGCGCTGGTTTTGAGTGCAATTGCTCAGTTCGCGGTAGCCGGCGTGATCGGCTAAACTCGCGCGCCATCCGGGGCGGGTTCGGTGAGAACCCGCTCCACATGTTTTAAGCCCCCGGCCGCAGCCGGTTACTGGGTCATACGGAACTTTGGTGCCTGAACTCGAGCATATACGCAACTTTTCGATCATCGCCCACATCGACCACGGCAAGTCCACCCTGGCAGATCGCTTCATCCAGATCTGTGGTGGGTTGAGCGAGCGTGAAATGGCGGCGCAGGTGCTCGATTCGATGGACCTCGAGCGCGAGCGCGGCATTACCATCAAGGCGCAGAGCGTCACGCTTGAGTACAAAGCGGCCGACGGCAAGACGTATCAGCTCAACTTCATCGATACCCCGGGTCACGTGGACTTCAGCTATGAGGTTTCGCGAAGCCTCGCGGCGTGCGAAGGCGCGCTGCTCGTGGTAGATGCGGCTCAAGGGGTAGAAGCGCAATCCGTTGCCAATTGCTACACGGCCATCGAGCAGGGGCTGGAGGTGCTGCCGGTCCTCAACAAGCTCGATCTGCCCCAGGCGGAGCCGGAGCGGGTATGCCAGGAAATCGAGGAAATTGTCGGCATCGAGGCCTCGAATGCATCTCGCGTAAGCGCTAAGACCGGTGAAGGCGTCGATGAGCTGCTGGAGCGTCTGGTGGCAGAGATACCGCCACCCGAAGGTGATCCATCGGCAGACCTTCAGGCGCTGATCATCGACTCGTGGTTCGACAATTACCTGGGCATCGTCTCACTCGTCAGGGTAGTAGAAGGCACGCTGAAGAAGAACGACCGCTTCCTCATGAAGTCCACCGGTCGGGTGCATTCGGTGGATGATATCGGTTGCTTCACACCCAAGCGCCGAAGCACGGGTGTGCTGTCGGCCGGTGAGGTGGGTTATGTCGTTGCCGGTATCAAAGACATCCGTGGCGCTCCGGTCGGCGATACGCTGGTCGCCCACAACCGCCAGGACACGAAGGCACTGCCCGGGTTCGAAGAGGTGAAGCCGCAGGTGTTTGCCGGCCTGTTCCCGGTGTCGTCTGACGATTTCGAAGATTTCCGTGAAGCGCTGGACAAGCTCAGCCTCAACGATGCTTCGCTGTTCTACGAGCCGGAAACCTCCGATGCCCTCGGCTTCGGCTTTCGCTGCGGTTTCCTGGGCATGCTGCACATGGAGATCATCCAGGAGCGGCTGGAGCGGGAGTACGATCTCGACCTCATCACAACAGCACCGACGGTCATCTATGAGGTGGTGAGGAACGATGGCGAAGTGGTGCGGGTCGACAACCCTTCGAAACTGCCGCCGCACTATGAAGAGATACGCGAACCTATCGCCGATGTGAACATTCTTGCACCGCAGGACTACGTGGGTGCCATCATGACATTGTGCGTGGAACGTCGTGGCGTGCAGAAGAATATGCACTACTCGGGCGGGCAGGTAGCCATGCAGTGGGAGCTGCCCATGTCGGAGGTCGTCATGGATTTCTTCGACCGCCTGAAGTCGGTCAGCCGTGGCTTTGCATCGCTCGATTATTCGCTCAAACATTTCGAGCCGGCCAAACTCGTACGCCTGGACATACTCATCAATGGGGAACGGGTGGACGCGCTGGCGGTCATCGTGCATCGGGAGCATGCCCAGAGCCGTGGCCGGGCGCTCACGGAAAAAATGAAAGAGCTGATCCCGCGGCAGATGTTCGATGTGGCCATTCAGGCGGCGATCGGCGGGCAGATCATTGCGCGGCAGACGGTCAAAGCGCTCCGCAAGAACGTAACGGCTAAATGCTATGGCGGCGATGTGACAAGAAAGAAGAAGCTGCTCGAAAAGCAGAAAGAAGGTAAGAAACGGATGAAGCAGCTCGGGCGGGTGGAGATTCCCCAGGATGCATTCCTCGCAGCGCTCAAGGTCGAGCGCTGATGGATATCGATTTTTCCTTCGTGCTTACCTGGGCCGTATTGATCTGTGGCGTCATCTGGGGAATGGACGCGCTCTTCTTCAAGCCTGCCCGGGTTCGTGATCTGGCAGAGGGTGAAGAGGATCGCGAGCCGCTGCTCGTCGAGTACGCGCACTCATTTTTTCCGGTGCTGCTCCTTGTGCTGGTTCTGCGGAGCTTTCTGGCTGAACCCTATCAGATTCCCTCTAAATCCATGGTTCCGACCCTGGAGGTGGGTGACTTCATCCTGGTGAGCAAATTTTCCTACGGCATACGCTTGCCCGTTCTCGGGACCAAGATCATCGATGTGGGCAGCCCCGAACGGGGCGATGTCATGGTCTTCATCCCGCCCCATGATCCTCGCTACTTCATCAAGCGGGTCATCGGCCTGCCGGGCGATCGCGTGCGCTACGACAACAAGACACTGTTCATCAACGGTGAGCGCCTGGACTATGACTATGTCGAGGACTTTCAGGTGTACGATGAGAGCCTCGGCCAGATGGTGCGTGTCAAGCACTACAACGAAACGCTAGGCGGACGGGTTCACGCCACCTGGCGCTACCCGTTCAGAGATCAGCGGGAAGGGGAGTGGGTTGTGCCGGATGGCCAGTACTTCATGATGGGTGACAATCGCGATAAGAGTGATGACAGCCGCAGATGGGGGCCGGCTTCCGAAAGTAAGATCGTCGGTAAGGCGGTGGCCATCTGGCTGCATAAGGATCCGGGCCTGAACTGGCCTACGTTCGCGCGGAACACCTGGCTCGACTGAGGAGACAAGCAATGATGATGCGATCGAAAATGCGTGGCCTGTCCATGTGGGGGTGGCTCTTCGTGGTGCTCGTGGTGTTCTCGGTGATCACCCTTGCGGGACGTCTTGCGCCTTATTATTTCGACCACATGACCATGGTATCGCTGCTTGACGGCGTGACGGTGGCGGAAGCGAAAATGTCGAAGCGGGAAATTCGCGAGCTTCTTGAGAAGCGTTTCAAGGTAAACAACATTCGCGGCTGGGACGTTGAAGACATTATCGACGTAGACCGAAGCCGGGAAGGCACGACCATTGTTCTCGAGTACGAAGTGCGGGAGCCCATCGTCGCCAACGTCACGGCCCTGCTGCACTTCCGCGAGCAACGTGAATTCAAGTGATCTCGAGAGGCGCCTGGGCTACGCATTTGACGATCCGTCGCTGCTGACCCTCGCTCTGACCCATCGCAGTGCGGGTACGCCCAATAACGAGCGGCTGGAGTTCCTCGGTGACGCCGTGCTTGGATATGTCATTGGCAACATCCTGTTCAGCGAGCGCCCCAACGATCGTGAAGACACGTTGACGCTGCTCAGAGCGAGCCTCGTCAGACGCGAGATGCTCGCGGACATCGCCACCTCGTTGGAGCTCGGCAGCGCGCTCAAGCTTGGCGCAAGTGCCGCGAGCAGCGGCGGGCACCGACGCGCCTCGATTCTCGCGGATGCGCTGGAGGCGATCATCGGTGCTATCCACGAGGATTCCGGGCTCGATGCTGCTCGGGCTTTCATCCAGCGTCACTGGCGGTCGGCGATCGATGCGGCAGAGATGGAAAACCTGAAGGACTCCAAAACCAGGCTTCAGGAATGGTTGCAGGGGCGTGGTGAGGCGCTGCCCAGCTATACGGTGGTTGCCACGGAAGGTGCGGAGCATCAGAAGAGCTACGAAGTGCACTGTCACATCGAACGCGAAGCAGAGCCCGCTGTGGGCGTAGGCCGCAGCCGCAGGGCGGCGGAGAAAGCGGCAGCTGCCGCCATGCTGGAAAGGTTGGAAAGATTGTCATGAAGGAACGGTGTGGACATGTCGCGCTGGTTGGGCGCCCGAATGTGGGTAAGTCGACCCTGCTCAATCATCTTCTGGGTATGAAGTTGGCCATTACATCTCGAAAGCCGCAGACCACCCGGCAC
>JAUIKX010000087.1 GCA_030430515.1 Gammaproteobacteria bacterium
CTGACTCCCCAATCCCTCAGAGACGTCACGCCGGACATGAAAGAAACGGCGAAGCTGTTCGTCGACAAAATGGTCGCAATGGCGCCGCGCTGTGATTTCGCCAGCGATATCGCTTACTACTACCCGTTACGTGTCGTCATGAAGCTGCTCGGGGTTCCCGAAGCGGACGAACCGCTGCTCCTTCGCCTGACCCAGCAGATGTTCGGAGGAAGCGACCCTGACCTGAACCCCGAAGGCGCCGGCTTGCCGCCACTGGAGGGGCTCGAACAGTTCATCAACAGCACGCTTCAGGGCTTCGAGGACTACTTCAACGAAGCAACGAAGCGTTACCGGGAAAACCCGACCGCCGACCTGCACAGCATCATGGCCAACGCCAAGATCAACGGTGAGTACCTCACCCACCGGCAGCTGATGGGCTACTACATCATTTCTTCCGGCGCCGGTCACGACACAACCTCCAACACCACATCCGGCGCCATGTGGGCACTTGCAGAGCGGCCGGAGCTCTTTCGGCGTCTCAAAGAAAATCCAGACGACATCGGCGCATTCGTGGAGGAGTCCGTACGCTGGACGAGCGCCGTGAAGACCTTCATGCGAACGGCCACTGAGGATACGGAAGTGGCGGGCCAACCGGTGAAGAAAGGCGACTGGATACTGCTCTCGTACCATAGCGCGGCGCGCGACGAGGATGTCTATCCAAATCCCAGCGAGTTCGATATCGATCGCCCCAGAGGCAAGCAGATCGCCTTCGGCAGCGGCCCGCACGTGTGCCTGGGCCAGCACCTGGCGCGGCTGGAGATGAGGCTGTTCTGGGAGGAGCTGATTCCCCGCCTGAAGTCCGTAAAGTTGGCAGGCGAGCCGAAGCTCTACCTGTCTACGTTCGTCATCGGACCGAAAACCGTGCCCATTGAATTCGAGCTGGAGTGAACATGGGCGACACACCGTTTAAGCGGTATCGCTGCCTTTACTGCAATTTCGAGTACGACGAGGCGACCGGTCTACCCGATGAGGGCATACCGCCCGGCACTCGCTGGGCAGACATTCCGGATGACTGGTACTGCCCGCAATGCGGCGCTGAGAAGTCTGATTTCGAAATGGTCGAGATAGGCTGAATCGGCAGCTACCTGCGCGTTCAGGTTAGAATCCCGCGAACAAACCGATTCGGGAGAGACCATGAGCGCAATCGACACCTTTCTGGAGAACAACGCCCGCTACGCCGACGGCTTCGACAAGGGCGATCTGCCTATGCCGCCCGCAAGACAGATCGCGGTCGTTGCCTGTATGGACGCACGCCTCGAGACCGGCGGTCTGCTGGGCCTCGACGAAGGCGACGCACACGTGATCCGCAATGCCGGCGGTGTTGTCTCGGACGACGTGCTGCGCTCTCTGACCATCTCTCAACGCCTTCTGGGCACGAGAGAGATCATGCTCGTTCACCACACCGACTGTGGCATGCTGACCTTCGAAGACGCCGACCTGAAACAGCAAGTACTGGACGATACCGGTATCAAACCGGCCTTCGCTTTCGAATCGTTCAACGATCTGGACGCCGACGTGCGCCAGGGCATCGCCCGGATCCATGCCTGCCCCTTCCTGCTGCACAAAGACCAGGTCCGCGGCTTCGTTTACGAGGTGGAAACCGGCAAGCTCCGGGAAGTGGGCTGACCCAGTCAGCGCAGACGCGCGCGAAACAACAGATCAAAATAGGGGTTGCCGGCGGTAGTGGCGCTGGCCATGGCGCCACTGAGGCTGACGCGTAACGACTGCACCTGCGGGTCGTAGCCTTGCGGACCGGCAGAGGGGGTGTAGCCGAACGTTGCACCCCCGTCGTTGCTGAACTGCACCGCGGAAACACTCAGTCCAGAAGGCACCGGCGAGGACCCGTCGTCGAGCGCAACAGGCGCTCCCAAAAAACACAGCGCGCTCACACAAAGCTCGATCTCGCCCGGCAGGTCATCCACTACGTGAACTGAATTTGCGTCCGGTGAGCCGAAGCCTTCGTTGCTAACGCGAAGCCGATAGACCACGACGCTTCCCGGAATCGACTTCGGATTGCCCGGCGTTACGGCATCCGACACCACCTCAATCGATTTGACGATCTTCAGGTTGGCAACGGCACTGAAATGAAAGGCTGTGGATGCGCCGATCGCACCGGCCTGCTCATTGGTGTGGGAGCGTTCCGAGTCATTATCGATGTCTTCATCCACCCGCATGGAAAAGGACGTGCTGGAGACCCCGCATTGACGCAACCATCCGCCATCACCGCCTTGCCTGGAATTCATGGAAGCGACAACAAGCGGTACCGCCGTAAACGGCGTCAGCCACGTGTTGCTGAAGCAGCCATCATCCCAGCCGCGAATGTTACGGGCGGTCGAGCGTGATTGGAGCTGAACCGTTCCATATGCTCCGGTCGTAAACATCGTCAATGCATTAGCTGACATAGCGACAAACCCAATCAACTCGTTTGAGGTTACAGACCCTGCTGCTGATTCAGAACGCTCAATGGATGTTCTCATCGAGCTCGAACTGACCGAGCGAATCGCAACGTTGAGAAACGGCGTTGACGAGGTCAGCGGGGGATTGGCCGTTTCATTTGCTTGCGTCTGCAGCGACGCCACCAGGGTCGGCGAAGACGCAAACCCTCCCGGTATCGATACGTCATCCCAGCTTCTAGTGACAAGCTTACTCATCTGGCTGCTAGTGGCATGGGTGAAGGCGCTGATCACGTTTCCGCCGGGCAGTGCGTGCACACCGGGACTGACCGCCAGGTAGGCCGTCGACATCGATACATGCGGGCCATCGTTCGCACTAGGTTCTGTTATCACAACCTCGAAACCTGCGCCGGTGACATTACGAATACGCAGGTTCGCCGGATCAGAGCCCGACTGCTCCGGCATCACGACGACGATTGGCGGCGCTGGAAAGGACTCGAGAAAGCTCACGGTCTGCCAGCTTCCCGTATTTCCGTTCACCACAAGAGGGCTCATCTCCAGATGGTAGCTCCAGGCAGTCGAGGCCAGCAGCATACTGAAGGTGACGCACAGAACTGAATTCATTCGATAGTGCACACCGCAATCTAAACGGATACGTCGGACCTGGGAACCAATCTGCATCACGTTTTCTATTCAGATCTGTAAAAAATAGGTCTGCGAAACAAATTCACGCACCTCAAAATGAGGATTCGCCGCACTGGAGCGCTTGAAAAAGTTCAACCTGATGCTCAGGAGACCTCGGTGGACGAACTGCTTGCATTTCTCGATAAGCACATCGGTGCAAAGGCAGTGGTAAAGTAAGCCGACCAAACCTATCTTCAGCCTTTAATGCAGAGTCAGGAACTTCCGGGCGCTCTAGACGGCATCCGCGTCATCGATCTCAGTACCGTGCTCATGGGGCCACTCGCCTGTCGAATGCTCGGAGATCACGGTGCCGATGTGATACAGGTGGTGCCACCCAACACAGAGCCCACAATCGTCGGCGACGGCAGCGGCATGGGCGGCATCGCCCTCGATTTGCACCGGAACAAGCGGAGCGTTCACCTCGACCTAAAGAGTGATCAGGGGCAAACCGCGTTGTGGGACCTGATCGGCTCGGCAGATGTTCTGGTGACCAATATGCGTGCAGCCGCTCTCGACCGCCTGGGCATCTCTGCTGACGCCGTCAGAACCCGCTACCCATCGCTGGTCTACTGTCTGGCTAATGGTTACGGTGCTCAAGGTCCCTACGCTCAGCGAGCCGCCTACGACGACGCCATTCAGGCACTTTCCGGATTCGCCGCGCTGTCAGAGGAGATAAGCGGCACCCCCGCCTACGCACCGAGCGTCATCGTCGACAAGACCTGCGCGCTGGTCGTCGTGCAGGCGGTAATGGCCGCACTCCTTCATCGAGCGAACACCGGCCAGGGGCAAACCATCAACGTACCGATGTTCGAGTCCATGGTGGCACTGAACCTCGTGGAGCACTATCGCGGCGCAGCGATGATTCCGCCTCGCGGTGAGATCGGCTACTCGCGGTTGCTGAACCCAAACCGCCGCCCCTACAAATGCGCAGACGGATGGGTCGCAATACTGCCCTACACCGATCGCAACTGGCGGGACTTTCTGGGCTCTCTAGGCCGCGAGGACATACTCGAAGAACAGCGTTTCTCTACGCACAGCGCCCGCATGGCCAACGTTGCGGAGCTCTATGCCATTGTCGCTGAAGTAGCACCCAGCAAGACCTGCGAAGAGTGGGTGCAGTTCTGCGATACCCACTCAATACCCTGCAATCCCGTTCTACGCCTGGAAGAGGTCGTGCGCGATCCGCACATTGCGACCGTTGGCCTTTTGCAGGAGACAGAACATCCCATCGAAGGGCGCTACGTAACCGTTCGAGACCCTGTGACTTACGAGGGAATGAGCAGCGGACTGAGGCGCCACGCACCTGTACCAGGCGCCCATACCCGCGAAGTCTTTCAGGCACTGGGCTGGGATGATGAGGCACTGGATACGCTGATTGGAGAGCGCTGAGAGTCAGCATGAACACCGATAGACCCTACGGACAGGAAGACGCCACCTACCAGGCTGCTGGCGGTGAAGAAGGCATCCGCAATCTCGTTGATACGTTCTACGATCTGATGGCCAGCAGACTCGAGTACCAGAAGATTCACCGGTGGCACCCGGACGACGCAACCGCACGGGACAAACTCTGGCGCTTTCTCAGCGGCTGGATGGGCGGCCCGAGACGCTACAGCGAAAAGTATGGGCCGTTGAACATTCCCAGAGCACATGCGCATCTGCCTGTGACGGAAAAAGAGCGGGATATGTGGCTGAACTGCATGCGGGATGCTTTGGCAAGGCAACCCTATCCAGAAGACTTCAAAGAATATCTGATCAAGCAGCTATCGGTGCCGGCCGAAGCCGTGAAACTTGCCGCAACGAAGCGACAGATCAGTGACGAAAGAGACTGACCTTTACGATCCGGTCAAGCGCTTCCTGCAATCGCAAGGCTATACCGTAAAAGCAGAAATAAACGGCTGCGATGTAACGGCGCTTCGCGAGAACGACCAGCCGCTCATCGTCGAGCTCAAGTCGGCTTTGAGCTTGAAGCTCATCCTGCAGGCCGTTGATCGCCTCTCAATCTCAGACAACGTTTACATCGCCATACCCAAGAAAAGCTCACCACTGAAAAAGCACCGCAGGCAAGTAGTGAGCCTCCTGAGACGTTTGGGTCTCGGTCTTCTACTCGTCGACACAATAGCGACCCAACCTTCTGTCAAACCGTTGCTGGTGCCTGGTCGCTACTCGCCTAGAATTTCATCGACCCGGAAGAACCGGCTCATTGCCGAATTCGAGAAGCGAAAAGGAGACCCAAACACGGGTGGGGCTGCCTCTCAGGAGCGGCTGACCACCGCATATCGTCAGCAATCCGTCGAGCTGGCAGAGTTTCTAGAATGGCACGGTCCAAGCAGAGCGGCAGACGTCGCCAATGCGCTCCAAATTCCACAAGCTCGAAACATCCTCTATCGAAATGTGTATGGCTGGTTCGAGCGTGTAGATCGAGGGATTTACGCGCTTTCGCCGCAAGGGGCCAGCGAAGCACCAACATGGCGATGACGAAAATCAGCGGATGACGAGTCCGTGGCGCATATTGACTTCACGCACCTGGGGGTTGTTCAGCACTTCACTGTAGATCCAGGTGTAGTGCTGCCACCCGGAGATCACTTCGAGCGCGCGGGCGTTTCCCAGAAGGTCCTCGAGGGAAGCAAGCTCGAGATCACAGACAATCAGATGTAGATACGTGCTGTATTCGTTCCTGGCCCCCGCTCTCCCGGATGGCACCGTCGGAAACATCTGCTTGAACTCCTGAACGGCCGCATCGACCTGCTGCTGTTTATCCGCCGCGTACCAGTGAAACTGCTCATGCAGAAACGTCGCAAGCTGCGAGTCGTCATCATCGAGATAACGTGCATTCAACGTCAGCACGGGGTGGCTGTGCGGAATCCACTGCTTTTCGTCGATCAGCACTTCGCGGGTAAACAGCCAGTGAGATAAGTCATATTGTTCGATCAGATGCAGCAACTGCTCTTTAGCAGCCACCTCTTTTTCCGAGCCTGATCCAAGAGCGATATGGATCTTCTCCGCGCAGTACGCAGTGCCAGGCAGCCAGGCTGCGACGACCATGAGCGCACCGATCATCACCCGAAGCATCTGCTTTTCCTCACTTGCAGCAAATCGACTAGAAATAATACACCCACCGCGCAAAAATCCGCTTGCCCGCACCGGTGGTCAGCAGCCGTCCTTCAGGCGTGCGGCTAACCGCTACCCCGCCGTATTCGTCGCCCGGGCGTCCCAGCGGCAGCGTCACACCAAATTCGAGGCGCTGTCTGTCTCCAGGATCGAATGTCATCGCAGTCTGCACCAGACTGGAGCCATCTTCGAGGTTGCTCAGCAGAGTCACCCCCTGGCTGAGCAACGGATGCCACTGCACGGTTCCGCCAAGCGCCGTGTAGTGACGCATGAGCGCATACACCTCGCCGCGGGCAATTCTGTCCTGCAGCTCGACCGGCAACATCGCGACGTTCTCTACACGGGAAACGCCGAAGCCATTTCTGTAGTACTCAGCAAACACATAGAGATTTTTCTGTCCAACGTCGAAGCTGTAGTCGATATTTACGACCGCACTGGTGCGCCATCCAAGCGTGCGAACATCCGTCGCAACCACATCGGTCCGCAGCAGGGCGCCTCCCAGCGGCAGACGCACCGTTGCACCCAACACGCGATCTAGGTAGTGCTTCGCGGCCATCAGCTCAAACTCGCCGGCGCCCAGGAAGCCATGCCACTTGGCGGCATAACTGGCAGCCGAGGCACTGACGTCTCCCTGCCCATCCCGGCGGGCAACTGCCAGAAGCTCCAGGTCGCTGCCGTTGCCGAAGAGCATCTGCGCGTGCAGCAGATCGTCACCGGCTTTGAAATCACGATCGATCGCGGTGGGGGCGAACGGATTGAACAGATCCATGGGCTGGAAGACATGCCCACTACCCCAGCTCACCGCCTCACGCCCAACCGTCAACGCAAAATTCGCCTTGCGGTATTTGATCGCGGCCCGATCCAGGCGATGAAACACATCATGTCGATCGCCGCCGCCGATCGACCAGGTGAGATCCAGCGCTCTCCGCTGGTCTCCGGTGGGCACGCCGTCAAACCCTGCAGTATTCAACGCCACGCTGTCACCGTAGAGCGCCGTGGTGGAATGGTGTACCAGCCAACGCCAGGTAGATTTTCCTCCAGTCACCATGAGTCGGGCATCGGCACTCTGATCAAACATGCGCGCGCCCTGGCTGCTGCGCAGCACATCATGCCTTGGAAGGCTCGTAGCAGAGCCGAACCACTTGAGCCGCAGGTCTGCTTCGTAAGCCCCGGCCCGGGCGCTTGCAAGCAGCAGCAACAGCAGCAGGCAGCTAGCCCGTTGAATCGTTTTCAATGCGGCCATCACGTAGGGTTATGCGGCGTTTGGCATAGCTCATGACCATGGGATCATGCGTCGCCGCAACGATCGTCACACCGCGCGTTTCATTGAGTACCCGCAGCAGATCTAGGAGCTCACCGGTCGTGGTTGAGTCGAGATTGGCGCTCGGCTCATCCGCCAGCAGGAGCGCAGGCTCCGTGACGATTGCGCGCGCTACAGCCACCCGCTGCTGCTGCCCCCCGGATAGCTCCCCCGGGCGACGATCGCCCATGGTTTCGAGGCCCAGTGATTGCAGAATGTCTGCAGCCCGCTGCGCTCGTTCCGCTGCACCAACCCCCTGCAGCTGCATGATGAATTCCACGTTCTCCCGCGCGGAGAGCACAGGTATCAGGTTGTAAGACTGGAAAACGAAACCGATCTTGTGCAGCCGCAGATCTGCCAGCTCGGTATCGTTCAGGTCGTTGAGGCACACGCCATCAATGCTGACGGTCCCACTGGTCGGTCGATCCAGGCCGCCGATCACGTTCAGGAGGGTCGATTTGCCCGAACCCGAAGGCCCGGCAAGGCTGACGAATTCGCCGCGCTGCACGGTAAGGTCCACATCTCTGAGCGCATGCACCGGCACCGCGTCTTCCGTGTAGACGCGCGAGGCGCCGCGTACCTCCACCACAGGATTGCTCATCTGCGCATCGCCTCCAACGGTTTAATTTTCACAGCCCGCCAGGCAGGGTAAAGGCTGGCAACAATGCCGAGCACTAGAGAGAGCCCGGCTACCAGCATCATATCTGCCCCATATAGACGAGGCACCACAACGCTGCGCATGCCCACCATCTCCACACCGCTGGCCCATTGAGAGAGATCCAAGCCCTCTGACATCCACTGGCAGAGCAACCAGCCGACAACAAGACCCAGCGCTACACCGCTCATCATCAGCAGGCTCGACTCGATGACGACCTGCACGATCACCGAACCGGGCCGCATACCGACGGCCCGTAGCATGCCGAACTCCTTCACCCTTTCCATCACCGCGGTAATCAGCGAGTTAACGAGCCCGAAGACCAACGCCCCCATCATGATGGCAAACCAGATAAAGATCGCCGTGTCAGCAAAAACGAACATTGCCGCGATCTGGGGTTCCAACTCGCGCCAGCCCATCACTTCCAGGCCGGAAAAGTAGCTCAGCAGCATGCTTCGAACCGATGAACCCGCGCCATCGTTCGTGAGGCGTATGGAGACTTCCGTCACTTCTCGGGTATCGAGCATCTTCTGCAGCGCAGCACGCCCGGTGAAAACAAAGGCTTTCTCGAGACCCGTGCCTTCGGCGTCGTAGACGCCAGCAATGCGAAAACCCGCTTCGCGGTTTCTACCGTCCGCGCCCTGAGTAATGATCACCAGACGCCGCCCGACCTTCGTGTCGAGCTGGTCTACAAGCGCCTGGCCGACGAAGATACGTTTGTCGTTCTCATCTGCGAGCGTTTCTCCTTCATAGAAGGCATCTCCTAGAAAAGAGATACCCTCCTGAGATGGATCGACCCCAACCAGTTGAACACCGCGGGTTTCACGCTCGCTCATGATGACCGCCGGTATCCGAATCCGTGCTGCCCAGCCTTCGAGCAGCCCGCTTGAAACATCCGGACGCCAATCTCCCGCAACGTAAAAGCTCCGCTCGATGCCGGGATCGTCCCGATAGCCCGGAGCGAATACCTTGATATGACCGGTCAGATTGTTGACGGCGCTATCTCGAAGATCCTGCTGAAAACCGCGGATGAAGCTGTTCATGAACGTCACCCCGCCGACTGCGACGACGATCGCCGCGAGCAACATGGCGTTGCGCCGACGATGACGCAGGATATTGCGAAGGCTGAGCCGCATGAGCAGAGCAAAGCTCACATCAATCCTCCTTCCGTAGTGCTTCCACCGGCAGCATGCGCCGCACCCGCCAGGCAGGAAGCAGTACGGCGAGCTGAGTACCGATGAGCATGGATACCACTGCAACCCAGGTGGCCCCCCAGGAATACTCCGGGTAGAGGCGCTCCGGCATCTGATAGATCATCATCAGCTCCCGCGTCGATTCAGGCAACGGCAGACCATTCACAGAAAGGAGCGCGAGCAGGATGCCGGTCAGAGCAAGCCCCAGAGACGTTCCGAGGATACACAGCCAGAACGCTTCAATGTGCAGATGGGTCTGCAGTTGCCCACCACGCATACCCAGCGCTCTGAGCATCCCGAGCTCGCGGGTACGCTCGAAGATGATCATCATGAAGGTGTTGATGACGCTGAACACGACGATCACAGCAATCAGCACGAAGAACAGGCCCTGGCCGGACCGCTTCAGCTCCACCATCTGCACCATTTCCGGCATCAGTTCCGTCCAGGGCCGCGCAATGACCCCATCCGCCCAGGGGCGACCTGCAACCGCTGCGGTGTCTTTGTTTCGATGCAGCAGGAGCACCAGGGCATGTGCCTGATCGGCACCGAGTTGCCAGCCTGCCCGAAAATCATCGAGCGTCATCTGGGCGAGCGTCCGATCCATTTCAGCCTGCCCGGTCTCCAGAATACCGACGACGGCAAGCGCTGCCGCAGCAACGCCTCCTTTGAGAGCCGTACCCAGCATGACCACCTCGTCGCCGATACCGACACCCAGATTTCGTGCCAGCCGAACGCCCAGCACCAGATCACCCGCTCCCTGCAGGTAACGGCCTTCCACAATCCGTGAAGGCATTGTGCTCCAAACAGCCTCCTGCTGCGGGTCGACGCCGATGACAAGCCCTCCAAAACTTCTCTCTCCGGCAGATAAAAGGGCAGTGGACTGCGCTCTCACAGCGACACCTTCGACCTCAGGAAGATTCGAAGCGTCCTCAACCAGTCCGCTTACGTCGTTGATCAGATGGTCGAAGGCGGGGTCGTCCAGATACTCCGGATGCTGAATCTGAACATGCCCGAGAAACTGCCGGGCCGCCGTGTCGATCATCGCGCCAAACGTACCGTTGTTCATCGACCAGGAGAACACCAGCATCCAGACGGAAAACGCAATACCGGACGCGGTCAACCAGGTTCGCCGCGGGTTGCGCCATAGGTTGCGCCAGCCCAGCGCCAGAAGAACGTTGACCGCACCAAACTTTGGGTTGAGTCTCAGGGAAGCAACCGGTCTGTTGAGCGCTTCGTCCATCAAGCCTCCTGCCGCAACGCGTCAACGGGATTGAGACTACGTATGCGCAGGCTTGGCAGAAAAGCCGCCACCTGCGTGGCGAAGAACATGACAACCGGAGCGGTCAGCATCGCGCGGACGGTGATGGCCCCATGAATACTGCTCGGCATGTACATCTGTTCGGCCAGCTGCTCCATGCTATCGCCGAACGAAATGCCCCAGACGATGAAGTAGATCACCAGCGGAAGAGCCAGCAACCAGCCCATCAGCGTACCGAGCACCCAGAGCCCGAACGCTTCCAGCTGCACCATCCCGATGATCGACCACGGCCTGAGGCCCAGCGCCAGAAGCATGCCGAACTCGTGTGTTCTTTCGAACATCACCATGATGAATGTATTCACAACAGAGAAGCCAACGAGGATCATGATGATCCCATACATGAAGTCGCCGCTTACCCGGTCGAGCTCGATACCCTGCTCTACCTCAGGCATCAGCTCCTGCCACGGACGGGCCCGCACACTCGACCCCAGTGTGCGCTCGAGCTCACGAGCCAGGGGCCTCGCCTGCAATGGGCCACGTCCCTGAACCACAATCGTATGCGCTTCATCGGATAGACCGAAGCCATCCTGTACCGTTGCCAGGGAGGTAAGAAGCAGAGAACGATCCAGCTCCTCGATACCTGTCTGAAAGAGCCCCGAAACCGACAGCGCGAACGCAGCAACACCGCCCCTTCTGCCGCTGCCCAGCAGCACCAGCTCGTCTCCGACACCGGCACCAAGGTTGCGTGCCAGGGCAGTGCCGATCAGCGCCTCGTCCGCTGCATGGGGTATCTCACCCTCCTGCAACGTTTCGAAGAACCGGATGATCTTTGCTTCACGCGCCACATCAATCCCGAGGACCTGTGCCGCGAAACTGCGTTCGTCGGCACTAACCAGCACAAATGCCTGCACGCGGGGAGTTGCAGCAACGACGCCGGGAGCACTCCTAACGGCGCGCAGTTTGTCGCTCAGATCGCCGAGAAAAAACTCGAACTTGCTTTCATCAGGATAGTCCGGATGAACCAGCTGCACATGACCGGTGAGCAGCCCTGTGGCGCTTTCGCGCTGATCGATATAGCTGCCGTCCTGAAGAGAGATCGAACTTGTGATCAGAAAAACGGCAAAGCCAATACCACCCGCTGTCAACCAGGTGCGGCGGCGGTTACGCCAGATATTTCTGAAAGCCGTTTTCCAGAGCAGATCTCCCGAACGACGGGGGGCCTGCCGCACGGGTAATGCGGCAGCTTCGCTCACCGCGCTGCGCCCTGGCGGAGGCTGAAGAGCGTGAACAGCTCGTCATCAAGGTCAAGATCGAAATCAGCCTGACGCCATTCGAGCTCGGTATAGGTGTCTTCGGTACCGATTTCAAACATACGCATGCGCAGCGCCATGACACGCCCACCGAGCTCACCAACCTCCAGCGATTCCATCTTCTTCAGAGGTACCATGTCCTGATCGAAAAAGG
>JAUIKX010000088.1 GCA_030430515.1 Gammaproteobacteria bacterium
GTGTTTGCCGGTGTGGCGCCTACTTTTGAGCTTTTCCTTTGTGTCGCGTTCCTGTGGGGCGTTTGCGGCGGCGTTGCCATGACGATGTCCAGAACGATCCTTCAGGAGCTGGCCCCTGTGGATCAGCGTTCACGGACCATGGCCTTCTACTCGCTGACGTTCATGGGGGCAGGTCCCATCGGCGCGCTGGTATCCGGATATCTTGCAGCGCGTTTCGGTCCGCAGCAGGCGGTGATGATCTCTGCTCTGGGCATGGTGCTCGTGGTGCTGTCGATGATCCTTTTCAGCTCTCTGTGGCGTTTGCGCACCCATGTGGAGACCGCGGAGCCGGCCACATGAGCCGTGGCGCGAAGTTGTCGGTCGATATCGGCGGTACCTTTACCGACGTGGTTCTGGAGGATGGCGGTGAGCTCACCTCCGTCAAAGTGCTCACGACTTATGAAGATCCCGCGAGCGGCGTGATGGCGGGCGCCGCGCTCGTGCTCCAGGAGACGGGCGTGCAGGCGCAGGATATCAGCCTGGTGCTGCACGGCACGACGCTGGCAACCAACGCGCTGATCGAGCGAGCGGGAGCCAGAACCGCACTGCTCACGACCGCCGGCCATCGCGACGTGCTGGAGATGGCGCTCGAGAATCGCTTCGAGCAGTACGACGTCAACGTGCGCCGCCCGGAACCGCTGGTGCCGCGAACTCTGCGGCTGCCCATCACCGAGCGTCTGGGTGCGGACGGCTCGGTGCTGGTTCCTCTGGATGAAAGCAGCGTCGATGCGGCGATCGACACGCTGCGTGAAACCGGAGTGGAGAGTGTCGCGATCGGCTTTCTGCACGCCTACGCGGATGACCGTCATGAGCGGCGTGTCGCAGATCTCGTCAGTTCCGCCCTGCCGCATATTGCGGTGACGCTCGCCAGCGACGTCTGTCCGGAGGTCCGGGAGTACGAACGTTTCTCGACCGCAGTCGCCAACGCCTACGTGCAGCCGCTGATGTGTCGTTATCTGGACAGCCTCGAAAGTCAGCTGCGCGAACAGGGCATCACAGCGCCGGTGCTGCTGATGAGCTCCGGAGGCGGTCTGACGACGCTCGATGCAGCGAAAGCGTATCCGATCAGGCTCGTGGAGTCGGGGCCGGCCGGCGGCGCTCAGCTTGCTGCGGCCCTTGCCCGGCGTTCGGAATGGCCACGAGTTCTGTCTTTCGATATGGGCGGAACCACCGCTAAGATCTGCCTCATCGACGATGGCGAGCCGCAACTGTCCCGCTCGTTCGAAGTCGACCGGATTTACCGCTTCAAGAAGGGTAGCGGGCTGCCGGTGCGTATTCCTGTTGTGGAAATGGTCGAAATTGGCGCCGGTGGCGGATCTCTGGCCGCGGTGGATCGCCTCGGCCGGGTTACGGTAGGGCCGGAGAGCGCGGCATCCGAACCCGGGCCGGCGTGCTACGGCCTCGGGGGAGAGCGCCCTGCGGTAACAGATGCGGACCTGCTGCTTGGCAAGCTGCCTGCCGAGGGGTTTGCGGGCGGTCGGGTGACCCTGGACGAACGTGCCGCAACCGAGGCTGTTGCCCGGCATGTTGGCAGCCACCTGGGGTTGGAAGACGTGCCGGCAGCCTGGGCGATCAGCGAAACGGTTGATGAGAGCATGGCGCTGGCTGCCAGAGCGCACGCCAGCGAGTGGGGGCGCTCTGTTGAGGATCGGACGCTCATCGCCTTTGGCGGTGCAGCACCATTGCATGCCGCACGCCTGGCCGAAAAACTCCGAATGAAGCGCGTGGTGGTACCGGAAAACGCCGGTGTCGGCAGCGCCGTCGGTTTTCTGCTGGCGCCGATCAGCTTCGAGGTGGTGCGCTCTGCGCCGACGCATCTGGATGCACTCTCTATCAGCGAGGTGCAGGCGCGTCTCGATGACATGAGAAGAGAAGCATCGGCGGTGGTTGCGCCAGCATTGGGCGATTCCCCGGTGAAAGAAGTCGTTCGTGCCTATATGCGTTACGTGGGGCAGGGATTTGAGCTGGCCGTGGAGGTGCCGCCCATCGGGTCTGATTTCATCGCCGCACTTCGCCATGTCTTTGAGGAAAACTACCGGGCGCTCTACGGGCAGATCATTCCGGGACAGTCGGTTGAGCTGCTCAGCTGGACCCTGTCTCTGCAGAGCGAGTCCGCCCGGCCTCGGAACACCGCTCGATCGGTGTCATCGGCAGCTCCTGTGAAGGCGGCGAGGCTGTTTGATGGTAGCGCCTGGCAGCAGCTGGCTGTATTTCCCAGGTCAGCGCTCGAAACGAATCAGGTGCATCGCGGTCCTGCTCTGGTGGTGGAAGCGCAGACCACAACAGTCGTGCCGGCAGGTTTCAGGTTCTTCGCCGATCAATACGCACAGATCGTTCTGGAGCGGGACGAATGAGCCGACTTGTCTTCGTTTCCGGCAGCAGCGCTGTCGCTGAGAGAATCAGGGAGGTTGTGAGCGGCCGTGATGAGCTGATGCTCGCCGCTAAAGACCAGGACGTCGCGGAAGCAGACATCGTGATCGATAGCAGCTTCCCCACAACAAACAGCAACCCCTGTCTCGAAGAGCTGGAGGGGTACCTTAGCAGCGGTCAGAACGTCATCTGCTGTTTCGATCTGCTGTACCCTGCTGCCCGTGGAGATGCAGTAACGGAGCGTTTACGAAATGCCTGTCTGAGCGGGTCGAGCACCTTTCTCGGGCTTGGTTTCGTTGGTAGCTGGTTCGGAGCGGAACTGTTGCTCGCATTGTCTTCCCTGTGCCGAAGCGTCGATCACCTGGGCGTTGAGCGGGCGTTGTGCCTCGACGCATTTGGCGGGTCCGAAACCTTTGGTGAAACCCTGGGGTTCGGGCTGGAAGCCGATGAGTTCGCCGTGGAGGAAGAGCGGTTGCTGCTGCTGGCACAGACCGTCATGGAAGAGCAGGTTGCATTGATCGCCGGTGCGCTGGGGGTCGGTTCGATAGAATGCGCTGTTGCCATTGAGCCCTGGTTCGCACCTCGGCCACTGCAATGCGAGAAGGGGGATATCCCGACAGGCGGTCTGGCAGCGGTCCGCTGGCGATGCAGCGTGACCTCGCGAAGTGCGGAACGCATGCTGCTCAAAACCGTTCTGCGGGCCAACGCTGACGCCGCACCGGATTGGCCCGTGGAGAGCGCGACGATCTCCACTCAGGGGGCGCCTGGTCTGCAGGTCAGTCTGGGCGAGCAGGTTGTCGATGATCCGGTGCTCGCGTCGATCATGCGGGCCGTCAATGCGGTGATGCCGGTCTGTGTGGCGCCACCCGGAGCAAAAACCGTGCTCGATCTGCCCGGCTTGTGGGCGTATGGGGCATTTGATGAGACGCCGAGCCATGAATGATCGCATCACTTATCCGCTGGTCTGGAACCGGCTGCTCGCGATTGTCGAAGAGCAGGCACAGGTGCTCATGCGTACCGCGTTCTCCACTGTAGTACGTGAGGCCGGCGATCTGAGCGCGGGGGTGTTCGACACCCGGGGTCGGATGCTCGCACAGGCGGTGACGGGTACGCCGGGGCACGTGAACTCCATGGCGGAAGCGGTGGGTCATTTTCTGGCGGCATATCCTGTTGAGACGCTTCGTGATGGCGATGCGCTGGTCACCAACGACCCCTGGCTCGGCACCGGGCATCTCAGCGACTTCACGGTGGTGACCCCTGTTTTTCATCGGGACGAGTGTATTGCCTTGTTTGCGTCGACCAGCCATATCGCGGACGTGGGTGGCCGTGGTTTCGGCGCCGATGCGCGAGAGGTTTTCGAAGAAGGGTTGAACATTCCGATTACCTACCTGTTCCGCGCCGGTCAGGTCGATGAAGTGCTCATGCGGATCGTCCGGGCCAACGTTCGTGATCCGGTGACTGCTGAAGGTGATCTGTATTCTCTGGCCGCGTGCAACCATGCGGGAGCCTCTGCTCTGGTCGCCATGTTCGATGACTTTCCCGATCGAGGGCTGCCATGGAAGAAGAGCTGCGCCGGTTGCCTGAGGGAACCTGGCATGCGGCCATGACCATCGACGGCTACGACGAACCGCTGGCGCTGAGGTGTGCGTTGAAGATTGAAGACGGCAAACTGCACCTCGATTTTTCAGGCAGCGCGGATGCCTCCGGTTTCGGCATCAACGTTCCCCTGGCGTATACCGCTGCGTACGCGACGTTTGCCGTACGCTGCGTGATCGGCAACGACGTGCCGAACAACGCCGGCTCTCTGTCGACCCTTCGGGTTGAGGCGCCGGCAGGCTCAATTCTGAATGCCAGCGCGCCCAGCGCTGTTTCCGCAAGACACTCGGTTGGCCAGATGCTGCCGGATCTGGTGCTTGAATGCCTTGCGCAGATACTGCCGGAGGCGGTGCCTGCGCAGGGTGCGTCGTGTATCTGGAACCCGGTGTTTCTTGGGCGCGACTTTGTCATCAACCCGATCTACAACGGCGGCACAGGAGCGAGAACAGGGCAGGATGGTCTGTCGACGACCGCCTTTCCTTCGGGTGTGCGAACCACCTCCACCGAGGTCAACGAACTCACGTCGGATCTGGTGGTCTGGCGCCGGGAGTTCCGTCCGGACTCCGGTGGTGCGGGGCGGTATCGCGGCGGTCTCGGACAGGAGGTGATCATCGGCAGTCGCAGGGGCGAACCTTTCGAGGTGTCCAAGATGTTCGACCGGGTCCACCATGCCGCTCAGGGTCGCAACGGCGGCCAACACGGTGCAGCCGGGGAAGTGCTGCTCTCGTCGGGCCGTTTGCTCAATGGCAAAGGTAAGGAAGTCGTACCGGCGGGAGATCGGCTCATACTGCGAACGCCCGGCGGTGGCGGGATCGGCGAACCGGAGCAGCGATCGAAGGCGGCGCTGGAACTGGATCGCACGAACGGCTACACCAGCTAACCTTTTTTCTTCGTGGTCGCTTTGATCAACGCTTCCATATGGGCCAGGTGCCGCTCCAGGGCTTTGCGGCCCGCCGCTGTCAGGCTGTAGAGCGTCAGCGGCACCCGACCGTCGAAACGTTTGGACTGCGTCAGTAGGCCGGCATCCTCCAGCTTTCTGGCATGTACGCTGAGATTACCGTCGGTGACGTCCAGCAGCGATTTCAGTTCGCTGAAGCTCAGCCGGTCGCTCACGGCCAGACAGGAGAGCAGGCCCAGGCGAACGCGATCGTTCAGAAGGCGTTGCTCCTGCCGGTCCTCACCGCTCTTGAGCAGTCCGGAGATGGTGCGCAGCGATTCCGCTTTCCGGCCGGTGGGCGGGTTGTCAGCCGCCATGATGACGCACCAGCTGCCAGCCGAAAATGATGTGCAGAAAGCCGAAGGAGAAGGACATGGCCGCGTTCATCCAGTCGTCCGTCAGCGTTGTAGCGACGCCGCCGAGCATCAGAAAACAGGCGCCCATGATCGCCACGGGTCTAACCGCATAGGTACCCGCTGCGAGAAGGCCGCACCCGTAGCACAGCATCCACAGACCCGGCAGCAGGTACACGTAGGGTGACCCCCATAACGCGTGGGTGGTAATGGCGGCGATGCTGATGGGCGGCACGAGGCAGAGCAGAAAACGGCTTGCCGGATCGCGCAGCGGTTTGGCGTCGGAGCCCCTGGATTTCAGCGCGCTGCCGATGATGCCGATGACGGCGGCGATCGGCGCCACATACAGCCAGAACTTGAGCTGCCCTTCCAGGTCGTCCGCCATGAATGCGAGACCACCAGTAATCAGGGCCAGGCAACCCATCACCATGCTGGCGCGGCCGGATACGGTGGACATGCCTTCCGCGCGGGCCATGGCCTTGCGGATATAGGACAGATCTTCTTCGGCGCGACTGTGCAGGTCGATGAGCATGTCAGGTATTTGTTCCGGTACCCGCGCAGTCTAATCGCGCGGAAAAGCACTTTGGTCTGTAAAGTAGCTATCGGCTTCGCGAAGTTGCGTAAATCTGCGGTGGCGCACAAAGTGAGTGGCGATCGTGCATCGAAATGCCCGGAAGCCGGCGGTGCTGTTGAACGGCAAAATCTGCATCAAACCCCTTGCACACAGATGTGAAGGGGATACAATTCGCACCCTTCGCGGGAATAGCTCAGTTGGTAGAGCGCAACCTTGCCAAGGTTGAGGTCGCCAGTTCGAACCTGGTTTCCCGCTCCAAATTTAAAAAACCCGGCCAGACGCCGGGTTTTTTATTGCCTCTCTTCCGTCTTACCGACTGTGGCTCGCACTACGCGGCAGTTTCACTGGCATCCGCGGAGCCGGGGGCCGATTGTCCTGATCGTCCTGCCCGGCGGGATTCGCTGACGTCCTGTCAGCGCTCGGCATCCTGCGCATCGCTTGCTGCGACGCGCAGATCCAGACTGAACCAGTTGATGTTGCGGGTGGCAATCATCAGGGTTGCCAGTGCGGCGAACGTCAGCAGGCCGCCAAGCAGAAGGGCAAAGTCTTCGGAGTCCAGGATCAGATAGAGCGCTCCGTACACGCCTGCGAGCTGGGCGACGAATGCCGCAGTGGCGGTGCGGCTGGCGAGCACGCTCCAGAGGTAAACTCCGATCAGGCCAACACTCGCGGCTGTGGAGACCAGATAGGCGATTGCGAATCCGATGTGCTCCGACAGGGCGAGAAGGAGCACGTAGAAGGTTACGAGCGCCAGACCCACCAGGCCGTACTGCACCGGATGAACCGGCTTGCGGCGGAGCACCTCATGCAGGAATACACCTGCAAAGGTCAGCGCGATGAACAGCAGCCCGTATTTGACGGCGCGTTCGCTCTTTCGGTAGTGATCCACCGGATCCAGGAAGCGTACGCCGAAAGTGGCATTCGTGAACGCTGCCGGGCCGCACTTGTCGGTACTGCAGACGTTCTGGCGATCCATGATGCCGGTTGCGAGCGCGTTGGTAGACCAGCGGGCATTGAAACCGTCGGCGCGCACCTCGCGGTCGACCGGAAGAAAGCGTCCCGTGAAGCTGGGGTGTGGCCAGTCCGCGGTCAGCGATACGTCTGTCTGGTTGCCGAGCGGAACGATCTGCAGGGCGTCCGTTCCCAGCAGGTTCAACCGGATCTTCACATTGAGATTTTGCAGCGCGCCTGTGTCGATGGCTTGTAGCGGGGCGTGCACGCCGGTGGCCACCATGTTCGAGGCCGTGCCGGACTCGGGGGCGAGCGGTGAGCCGTTGGCAA
Source organism: Gammaproteobacteria bacterium (assembly GCA_030430515.1). Lineage (GTDB taxonomy): Bacteria > Pseudomonadota > Gammaproteobacteria > Pseudomonadales > Azotimanducaceae > SYFY01. The sequence continues at coordinate 7,151 of JAUIKX010000088.1, forward strand.
TGATTTCGAGAGCCCCCTGGATGCCGCGCACGTCCGACAAACCGAGTACCAGTTTCGGCTGGTCGAACTGATAGTCTGCAAGGTCTTCGGTAATGCCGAAGTTTGCCGGCATCTCGAAGGTTGCGTCGAACTCGAATGCACCCTGATAGAGCAGCGCTTCGAAGATGCCTCGGCTGCGCCTCTGCGTGCCGAGACGGCCTTCGATGTTGAGCACTTCGGGAAGAAACACCAGCTCGCCGGATCGCCTGGTCTCCAGCTTTTTCCGCCTCGGTTGCGTGTTGGCTGCCGATTCCGTCTCGGTGACCCAGCGCACCTCCCGTTTGCGATACGCAACGATGATCATCGGCGCGCTGATGTTCTGAGCGTGGGCGGTGCTGCTGGCGATTTCCATGCGCACCTGCGTGTCCCGCTCCTGCCGCTCGTCGATCAGACCGCCTACCAGGCTCAGGCAGATGGACAGTACGATGATGACGGTGAGGATGGTGAGGAGTCGGATGAAGAGTGGTCGTTGCATGGCGTATCTCGTTGAAACTCAGCACCACGGTAGCGAGCGTCTATGGGGGAAACGGGGGGTGAATGTGGGGATTGTGTGTGGATCGGCGGGAATCAGCGGGTCGGTGCGGGCAGCCAGAGGGTGGCGCGCACGCCGTTTTCGACGTTCTCCAGCTGGAAACGTCCTCGATGGAGAGCGGCCACCTCCTGAACGAACGTCAGGCCGAGACCCGTACTCTTGCGGCCGGTGCGTGGTCGGGGGAGGGAATAGAAGCGTTCGCCGACACGTTGCAGCGCCCAATCGGGCACGGGCTCGCCGCTGTTCTGTACGCCGAGCTCAATGCCTCCGTTCGCCGCCTGCCCCGAGAGGCGGATCTCGCCACCTTCCGGTGTGAAATCCATAGCGTTATCCACCAGGTTGGCCAGGGCGCCTGACAGCAGCAGGCGGTCGCCACGAACGATCAGGCCGTCAGCTACGCTGGATTCGAAGCGCACGTTGCGTTGCCCGGCGAGATCTGTCCGGGAGGCGAGCACCTCTTTCACCATCTCGGCGACGACGATATCGTCATGATTGTGCAATTCGGGTTGCTGCTCCACCTGCGCCAGAAGAAGCAGACGTTCGCCCATCTGGTGAAGCCTCTGGGTCTCGTTGTCGATGTTGGTGAGAAAACGCCGGCGCGAGTCGTCATCCATGGGCTGACGAAGCAGCTCTGCGGCTCCTGTAATGGCCGCGAGCGGAGTCTTCAGCTCATGGGTCAGCGTCTGCACGTACTGCTCAACGACCTGTTTGCCGTCGAGCTGGCGGCTGCAAGCGCATGCAGCTCCACGCTGCGTGTTTCAGGCAGCCTCGGACGCTCGCCGTCACTCACCTGGGTCGCGTAATGTTGCAATCGTCCCATCGAGCGGCCCAGGCGCCAGGCGAGAAGTCCGCCGAGCGCCAACCCAAGCGCGACCAGGATGCTGCTCATGATGAGCAATCGACCGCGGGCGCGTTCGATGTACGGCTGCAGCGACAGGTTGGGTCTGGATAGAGTAACGACTCCCACCAGGCGCCCGTCGATCGTAATGGGTGCCGCCACGTACATGACCGTGGCCTCTTCATCGTCGCCCGGCAAACGGGTCGAGCGCGCGCCGTACGTTCCTTTGAGCGTGCGGGCCACGTCGTTCCATTGCGAAAAATCCTCTCCTTCATGTTGTCTCAGCGAATCGAACAGAACCCGACCGTTCACGTCTGTTACATACATCTGGTGGCTGACGTCAGACTTGGTGACACCCCAGATGTTGGCAGCCGGGTTGCGCTGCTCGTAGCGGGCCAGCGCCCGCCGCAGAGCGCTCAGGTCGGGCGTGCCGTCCGTAAACTCCGGCGCCAGAATCTCTGCGAGCAGATTGGCCGTGTCCACCAGCGCCACTTCGGTCGTCTGGCGTACTGCTGGTTTGATCTCATCGGCCACGAGGCGCAGCACGAAGTACCCGGTCACCGCGACGAAGATGCCCCAGGCGAAAAAGATGCTCAGGCTCAGGGAGATACGCATTGGTCAGGTGCCGTCCTGCCACGAATAGCCGAAGCCGCGATGGGTGCGGATCGGATCGCTGCTGGCATCCACCTCGCGGAGCTTGGATCGCAGCGTCTTGATATGGGTGTCGACGTTGCGTTCGTAGCCGGAGTAGGTAGCGGTTCCGGCTGCAGATAGAAGCTGATCGCGGGAGAAGATGCGTCCCGGCTGGGACAACAGGCAGTTGAGCATGTGGAATTCAGTGGGCGTGAGATTCAGGTCGAGGCCCTGCCACGTGATTCGCGCCTGCTCCTGGTCCACGCAGGCGTTCTGTGTCGTTTCCGGAGATGCTTCTTCAGTCGGCGGCTGCGAGGGCCTCATTGCCAGGTTGTTCCGCCTGATAATCGTGCGCACTCTTGCTGCCACTTCCCTTGGGCTGAACGGCTTGACCACATAGTCGTCCGCACCGATTTCGAGGCCGACGATGCGGTCTATCTCCTCTCCGCGAGCGGTAAGAATCAGCACGGGCACATCGGATTGCCGGCGAATCTCGCGACACACGTCGAAGCCGTTCATGTCCGGCAGGCCGACATCCAGCACCACCAGGTCCGCAGGTTTTTGCCGGAGGTGAGCGAGTCCGTCCCGCGCCAGCGTCACCCAGTGAGTGCTGTGGCCATCCTGGCGGAGCACATACACCAGCGTGTCGGCAATTGACGCTTCGTCCTCGATGATCAGGATATCCGGCACGCTAACCATTCCATTCTCAGCTCCTGAAGAATTGTACGTGTGAACGGGTATCGATCCTTGAAATTTGCCGTCTAAGCCGCCACTTACTCGTAAGCAAAAGGTAAATCTGGGAACTCTCTCAATGGCGCGTGACTACTACGAAGTGCTTGGCGTGGACAGAAACGCTTCGGCCGACGAGCTGAAGCGTGCGTACCGCCGTCTTGCCCGGAAGTACCATCCCGACGTCAGCAAGGCGGAAGATGCCGAGGCGCGCTTCAAAGAGCTGCAGGAAGCCCATGAAGTGCTCAAGGATCCCGAAAAGCGCGCCGCATACGATCAGTTCGGCGAGCATTGGGAGCAGGCCGCTCACTACCAGAACGCGCCCGGCGGGCAGGGTGGGTTTGGATCTGCCTCCTTTCAAACCGGGGCCGGCGGCTTTGCGGATATTTTCGAGGAATTTTTCGGTAGCCGGCCCGGCGGCCGCCGGGCGCCGCTCGACCTGGATGTACATGCCCGCATCGAACTGACGCTCGAGGAGGCCTACCGCGGCGGCATGCGGGCGCTCACGCTCCAGGGAGAGGGTGGGGCGCGCACGCTCAAAGTGAAGGTTCCCGAGGGCGTGGTGTCCGGGCAGAAAATACGCCTGCGGGGTCAGGGCGCCGAGCACGATGGGCGTAAGGGCGACCTGTATCTTACGGTAGATGTGTTGCCCCATGCCCGCTTCAGGCTCGAAGGACGTGATGTGCATCTGCGCGTGCCGGTCGCGCCCTGGGAAGCGGTGCTCGGCCGAAAGATCCGCGTGCCGACCCTCGGCGGTCCGCTGGAGGTCAGCGTACCGGCAGGATCGAGCTCTGGCCGAAAGCTCCGGCTGAAAGGCCGAGGCCTGCCCGGCAATCCGCCGGGTGATCAGATCATCGAGCTCGAAATTGTCGTGCCCCGTGAAGTGCCCGATGAAGCGAGACGCTTGTACGAAGCGCTGGAGCAGGTATCGTCCTTCTCCGCCCGGGAGCAAATGGAGAACGAATGATCTGGGAAGCACTGGCGCGTGTGCCGGCTCTCGACGAAGCGCAGTGGCGCAGTGCCGGTGCGCTGGAGCGCTGGCTGGTTGCAGCCAGAGCGTCGGTTCTACCGCTGACCCTGGGTTCAGCGCTCTTTGGCGTTGCTCTGGCCTGGCCGGATCTTCATGGTGTTGATGCAGTGCTCGTCGCACTCGCGCTGCTGCTTGCGCACGCGACCAACAACCTCCTCAACGATCATGTAGATCATGGTACCGGCCTCGACGTCGACAACTATTTTCGCGCGCAGTACGGCACGCATCCCCTGGCGCATGGCTGGTTGTCCGCTCGAACCCATCGTGCCTATATCCTGGGAACCGGAACAGCGGCGCTCGTTCTTGCTGTCGTGGTGCTGATCCGTTCCGATTGGGCAGCGCTGGTACCGGCCCTGGCGGGGGCTTTTTTTCTGCTGTTTTACACGTGGCCGCTCAAGCGTTGGGCCCTGGGCGAAGTGAGCGTCTGGCTGGTGTGGGGGCCGCTGATGGTTGGCGGTGTGGTGTGGACCCTGACCGGATCAGTGGATACGCACATCCTGCTGGCAAGCTCAGTATTCGGCATCGGTCCGCTGCTGGTGATCGTCGCGAAGCACACCGACAAAATCGCCGACGACACGGCGCGTCGGGTGAAAACACTGCCCGTACTTCTGGGTGAAACGCGGAGCCGACAGCTCATCGTGCTGCTCCTGGGGGTTCAGTTGGTGGGTGTCTGGTTCATCGGCTCCTGGTGGTTTCTGCTGCTCTTGCTCGCGCTGCCGTCAGCCTGGCGGCTGGTGGCGCAGGTCAGAGCGCCGCGCCCCGACCAGGCGCCTACAGATGATCTGGCCGCTGCGTGGCCGCTCTGGTTCACGGTCGGTGCGTTCCTTTATGCCCGGAATGCCGGAGGCCTGCTCGTGCTGGCCGCGTTTGGCGAGGCGCTATCCGGGGCTTGAACCCCGCTTCTGATCTGCCAATCTACGTTCCTGGCGACAGTTCCGAGGGGGAGGGGCGTAATGGCTGTGGAGCAGAAAAGGCTTCGGGTTCTGGAAATTGGCGGGCACGGTGCCGGCTACTGCGGCCGACTGTTTCAACGCGGCGGGGCCGACGTGCTGCGTCTGGAGCGTTCGGAGCAACCCCGCTGGGTTTCC
>JAUIKX010000089.1 GCA_030430515.1 Gammaproteobacteria bacterium
CGACCGGCTATGTACCACAGAGCTGGGCTACCGGCATCTGGATGCGGTGCTGGCTATGTTTCTGGACGACGCCTGAAACGCAGATCGTATATGTCGTGGCCCAGGCGTTTGCCGCGCGCCTCGAACTTCGTTACGACCCGCCGGTCATCGCGTACGGAAAAACCGTCTGCGAGATTTTCGAGCATCGGCTCAGCACTCAGCTGCTCCAGCGCCCACTCGGCATAGGGCGACCAATCCGTCGCAACATACAGCTCACCGTTGCTGACCAGGCGTTCAGCAAGCTTGCGCACGAATCCCTGTTGCAGCAGGCGGCGTTTGGTGTGGCGCTTCTTCGGCCAGGGGTCTGGAAAAAGAATGCGGAACTCCTGCACCGAGTCAGGCGGTATGTACTCTTCGAGCACCGTCTCCGCCGGCTCATGGGCAACGCGTACGTTACCGAGCTCCTGCTCCTCCAGACGATTGATGAGCGCCCCGACGCCAGAGGGATAGATCTCAATGCCAAGCAGGTTCCAGTCCGGTGCTTGTGCACCCCACTGGGCAAGCGCTTCGCCCATTCCGAAACCGATCTCGACACCGAGCGGCGCAAGCTGCGCGAACGGCTGAGCAAAAAAGTCGTATTTCGGCAACAGGTGATCGAGTGCGCGGCGCTGCGCTTTTGTTACCCGCCCGCGTCGAACCGTCATGCGCGTATGGCCCGGTAAACAAGCACACCCCAACCGAAAATCATCGCCACACCGCCAACGGGCGTCACGGGGCCAAGCCAGGAAGGCCCGCCAAGTGCAAGCAGGTAGATACTTCCAGAAAAGAGCGCCACACCGACAGCAAAACCACCACCCGCCAGGCGCAGCTGCCGGTCGGGCTGCTGCCTGTACCAGATGGAGAGCGCAAGAAGTGCCAGAGCGTGCACCAGCTGGTAGAGCACCGCGGTATCCCAGGCATGAAGCTGCGCTTCAGTGAGGCATGACTGCAGGGCGTGAGCGCCAAGGGCGCCGAGAATGACGCCGGTGAAACCGTAGATCGCGGCAACCAGCGCCATTTCTCAGTTTTTCCTCAGAATTCGTTTAGCCGACTACGTATCAGGGTCAATGCGAGATCGCTGCCCGAAGCTTCTTCATGGCTGCTTTCTCGATCTGGCGGATGCGCTCCGCTGAAACGCCGTACTCAGCCGCCAACTCATGAAGCGTCGCTTTATCGTCCACCAGCCAACGGCGGCTGACGATGTCGCGGGCACGCTCATCGAGAGACTGCAGCGCTTCGCTGAGCTGCGCTGTGCTCGATTCGTACTCATCTTCGCCGATGACCAGATCCGCCGGATCGCAATTCGCCGAAGCGAGGAACGCGACCGGCGCCATCGGGCCGTCGTCGTCATCTGAATCCGCCCCGTCGTAGGCCATGTCCAGCGCTGCCAGGCGTCCTTCCATGCGCGTGACTTCGGCTTCTGACACTCCGAGATCCTTCGCTACCGCCCGGGTCTCCTCCTGATTCAGCCAGCCGAGCTGCTTCTTCTGGCCGCGCAGGTTGAAGAAGAGCTTTCGCTGCGCCTTGGTGGTTGCCACCTTGACGATGCGCCAGTTGCGCAGAATGAACTCGTGAATTTCAGCCTTGATCCAATGGACGGCAAAGGACACAAGACGAACCCCTACCTCCGGGTTGAAGCGCTTAACCGCCTTCATGAGGCCGACGTTGCCTTCCTGGATCAGATCTCCCTGCGGCAGGCCGTAACCCTGGTAACCGCGGGCAATGTGCACCACGAAGCGCAGATGGCTCAGCACAAGCTGCCGAGCGGCCTCCAGGTCGCCGTCATTGTAAAACCGCTCTGCGAGCGCTTTTTCGTCCTCTGCGGACAGTACCGGGATCCTGCCTACCGTCTGCATGTAGGCATCGAGGTCTTTACCCGGTGACAGGCTTGCTAAGCTCATGACATCCGTTGACATGTGATACCTCCCGTAACACTCATTTGATTCATATTAGCACTCTCTGTTAGACAGTGCTAACCGGCAAAGTTCCCGATTTTTGTGAACAACCGCTTGATTTTGAAGCCTTTTGGCCTGTCAGAGCACTTCGAGCTCATGCAGGCGCTGACGTGCTGCCAGCAGAGCCCCCACAACGCCCAGCGCGCTACCAGTAGCTAGCATGGACAGCAGAAATACCGGATCGAAGCCGGCAAACTCCAGGCTTGCCCCGTAGCTGCCTGCCAGTCGGGCCAACGGCGTTTCCACAACCAGCAACGTCATGCTGATCAGCATGAGGGCGACCAGTGCACCGCCTGCTCCATAGATCGCTCCGAAGTATAGGAAAGGCCTGCGCAGCTGCCGCTCTGTGGCCCCCACCAGCGTCTGTACCTTCAGCTCCTCGAGACGAGCCTCGATCGCCAGCCGCACAGACGTCGCGGTAACCAGCAGCGCACCGATACCAAAGAGCAGCGCCAGTACAACGCTCAGGCGGCTGACCACCGTGGTGATGTCGGAAACACGTTCCAGCCAGGTTTTTTCCACCACCACTTCCTGAACCCCCGGAGCGCTTTCTGCGATCGCCGCCAGTCGCTCCAGGTCGGGCACCGTCGCCCCATTTATGAGCATCGCGCGAAGTGATGCCGGCAGCGGATTGTTCTCGAGCAGGTCCAGGGCATCAGAGAGGCCCGTGTGCGCATTGAAAGCTTCCAGAGCGGCCACGGGGCTCGTTTCCTCCACCTCCTGCACGTAGGCTTCCGCCCGAAGCCTTTCAGCCAGGGCTGGCATGGCTCCGGCTTCTGCATCCACTTTGAAGTACACGCTGAGACCCGGGCGGCCATCCCAGTCGGCACCGACATCAGCAAGGTTCAACTGCAAGAGGTAAAGTCCGGCGGGTAGAGCCAGAGCAATCCCCACCAGCAGCCAGACAATGAGGCTTGTGATGATTCTCGCGCTGACATGATAGAGCGCCTCACGCACAACGCGATGGTGATCGCGCATCCAGCCGGTCACGCCACCTCGGCCTTCTTTGTCGAACGGATCGCTCCGCCGCAGAATGGCCACTAGCCGACCTCCACGCCGGGCTCTGAAAACGGCTCTTCGACCACCATGCCGGAGCGCCCCGGCAGGTCTTTCACCACACGGCCTCCAGACAGCTCGATGATGCGCTTACCCATCGAGGTAATGAGCTCCCGGTCGTGGCTGGCAACGATCACCGTCGTGCCGATCTGATTGAACTGCTCGAAGATCGACATGATGTCACGGGACAATTCGGGGTCGAGGTTGCCCGTCGGCTCATCGGCCAGGAGGATCTTGGGCCTGTTGACCACTGCCCGCGCGATCCCGACCCGCTGCTGCTCACCTGTGGAAAGGTGAGTGGGCAGCAGCCGTTCCTTTTCCAGAAGGCCGACCCGCGTCAGTGCCGCGCGCACGCGCCGGCCAACGTCTTTCTCGCGCATGCCGATCACCCGCAGCGGCACCGCCACGTTGTCGAACACCGAACGGCCAGACAGCAGGTGATGATCCTGAAACACGGCACCGATGTTGCGCCGGTAGAACGGCAATCGGGACTTCTTCAGGTCGGCAACGTTGATGCCGTTCACGAGAATCCGTCCGCGTGTTGGGGTATCGAGACGCAGCAGCAGTTTGAGGAAGGTGCTCTTACCCGCTCCGGAGTGGCCTGTGAGGAAGCACATGGACGCTGCCTCAAACGACACATCAACCTCCTTCAGCGCCTCCTGTCCGCTGTCGAAACGCTTGGTGACACCGTGCATCTCGATGTGTGCCAAAGGTTGTTACTCCTCTCCTTCCATCGCATCAGCCAGCAGCGCGTCCACAAATGGCTGCGCTTCGAACGGCCGTAGATCCTCGATCCCTTCGCCAACCCCGATGAAATAGATCGGCAGATCTGTCTGCTGGCCAATAGCGAACAGCACGCCGGCTTTGGCCGTGCCGTCGAGTTTCGTGACCACCAGACCGCTCAACGGCACCGCCTCATTGAACTCCCGGACCTGGCTGAGCGCGTTCTGACCCACGCCAGCGTCGAGCACCAGCAACGTTTCATGCGGGGCATGCTCATCGAAACGGGAAACCACACGACGAATTTTGCGCAGCTCTTCCATCAGGTTGGTCTTCGCCTGCAGGCGGCCAGCCGTATCGGCGAGAAGCACGTCAACGTCCCGTGAAGCCGCCGCCTGAACTGCATCATAGATGACCGATGCGGAATCAGCACCTTGCCCCTGGGCGACGACGGGTACGTTGTTGCGTTCTCCCCACGCCTGCAGCTGCTCGACCGCAGCCGCTCTGAACGTGTCGCCCGCCGCCAGCATGACCTTGAGGCCATCGTTCTGCAGGTGTTTAGCGAGCTTGCCGATGGTCGTAGTCTTGCCAACGCCGTTGACCCCGACCATGAAAATCACGAACGGGCGTTTACCGCGATCGATCTGAAACGGTTTGACGTGCGACGCCAGGCGATCTGCAAGCAGACGCCCGAGCGCGCCATGCAGCGCGCGCGTGTTGTTCAGCTCCCGACGTTTCACCCGCTCAGCCAGGTCTTCCATGATGTCGCTGGTCGCGTCGACACCAACGTCGGTCAGCAGCAGAGCGGTTTCGAGATCTTCGAGCACTTCGTCGTTGATCTCTTTCTCACCGAGCAGCAGGTTGCCAACCCCTGTTCCCAGAGCATCGCGGGTCTTGCTCAGCCCGGAGCGCAGCCGCTTCCAGAATCCGCCCTGTTTGCCTTCGCCGCCCTCGTTTTTATCTTCGCCTTCGCTCACTATCGTCACATGGCCAGAAATGAGTTGCGCATTATCAGCGGTAAGTGGAAGGGGCGAAAGCTCCGGTTCACCGATCGGCCGCAACTTCGGCCCACTCTGGGCCGAGCCCGCGAGACCCTGTTCAACTGGCTGGGCGGCAATCTGGCAGGGCAACGGTGCCTGGACCTGTTCGCCGGCAGCGGTGCCCTGGGCTTCGAGGCCACATCCAGGGGCGCTCTGCACACGGTGCTCGTGGAGAAAGACCGCGTTGCGGCCGAGGCGCTGCGCAACAACGCAGCGCTTCTGGGCGACGATAGTCTGGAAGTGATCTCCACGGACGCGCAGCGATTCCTCAAAAACGACACGCGAACCTGGGATCTGGTATTTCTCGACCCGCCTTTTCGCTCCAGCCTGCTCGAGGACGTGCTGCCGAATCTGGCAGGGCGGCTGTCTGAAAGCGCGGTGGTGTATTGGGAGGCAGCCAGCGAGCCGCGGCTGCCCGCCTGGCTCGAAACGCACAAAATTCAGAAAACCGGCGACAGCTGGTCTGGACTCGCACGGTTTACGTCGGGTGAACCGCTGGACTAACATGCGCGGCTCGTTGGAGGAAGGCAACAATAACCATGCGAACCGTCATCTAGCCGGGATCGTTCAACCCAATCACCACCGGGCACACCGATCTCGTACGGCGCGCGCTGCGGCTCTTTGATCATGTCGTCGTAGCCATCGGCACCTCCGCGCAGAAAGACCCCAAGGTGGATCTCGCTGACCGGGTCGCCCTCTGCGAAGAGGTGCTTGCCGAATACGGTGATCGTGTTTCGGTGGATGGCTTCAACACGCTGCTGGTGGAGTATGCCAAGACCAAGGGCACACGCTTCATTCTGCGCGGACTGCGCAACATGATGGACTTCGACTACGAGTTTCAGATGGCAGAGATGAACCAGTCTCTGGATTCAGACATCGAATACGTCTTTCTGCCCACTTCCACCCATACAAGCTTCATTTCCAGCTCTCTGGTGCGGGAAATCGCAGCGCTTGGAGGGGATATCACTAAGTTCGTGCACCCCTCCGTCGTCAGGGCTTACTCGTCAGGGTCCTGATATCTGCCGCTCGAGGTGCACCCCAGGCAGCGAACGAACGTTGCGCGCGCCGGCTTGACCACCAGTTGCTCAGCGGCTTTGCCCACGTTTCCACCCGCTGCCGTGAAAGGCAGGCTAACGAGAAACGCTGCAGCACCGAGGGTCGTTACGATGATGCCCCCGGGGCGGGCAACCAGAAGGTCTGCCGTCATTTCTGACGCTGTGGGCTCGTCTTCATCTGCAGCCCAGGCAGGGCCAGAGGCTAGAAATCCGATACATGCGCCGACAAACAGCGCTCGGAAAGACCGGGAGATATCCATAGCTCCGTCCTCCTCAGGTTGATAGGTCGCAGAAACAATATCATGATTTTATTCTAAAACCTTGGGATCGTTGGCATTTAGCGCCAGCGAATGCGGCCTGCTAAGCCTTTTGACAGGTCGGACAATAGAACGTGCTACGGCCGCCCAGAACGATGCTCTTGATGGTCGTGCCACATTTTCGGCATGGTTCTCCGCTTCTGCCGTAGACATACAGCTCCTGGGCAAAGTAACCCGGCTGCCCATCTGGATTCAGGAAGTCCCGCAAGGTCGTTCCACCACGCTGCACAGCGTATGCGAGAACCTCTCTAACGGCCTGCGCGAGGTCCTCGTATGCACGCAGAGAAATGCGCCCGGCAGCAATGGCCGGGCGGATACCGGCGAGGAAAAGCGCCTCGCTGGCGTAGATGTTTCCCACCCCAACGACGATCCGGCCGTCCATGAGCAGGTTTTTCACCGCTACGCGCCGACCTTTTGCCGCCTGCTTGAGCGTCTGCCCGGAAAATTCGTTGCCGAGGGGTTCGACACCCAGCGAGTGGAGCAGCCGGTGGGCATCCGCTTCCCCCGGCTGATAGACAACGCACCCGAACCGCCGTGGATCGTTGAGCCGCAAGACCTTGCCGGACTCGAGAAGCAGATCCACGTGGTCGTGCTTGCGGTGTGGATCGTCCGCCCCAACCACGCGCAGGCTGCCGGACATACCCAGATGGATGATCAGCGTTCCGGGCGGAAACTCAATGAGCAGGTACTTGGCTCGCCGTCCGACAGAAAGCACCGTCTGGCCGCGCAGCGCTTCCGGTATCTCGACAGGCCAGCGAAGCTTAGGGTTGCGTACTTGCCAGCCGGACAGCACAACGCCACGCAGCCAGGGCTCTATCCCCCGGCGCGTGGTTTCAACCTCAGGAAGTTCGGGCAGAACTAGCCCCGTTACTTGATCTTCGCTTCCGTATAGAGCACGTGCTTGCGAACGACAGGGTCGTACTTCTTGAACTGAAGCTTGTCGGGCGTGTTCCGCTTGTTCTTGCGGGTGGTGTAGTAGTGGCCGGTGCCGGCGCTGGATACCAGTTTGATCTTGTCACGCATGGTTATTTCCCTACTTAAACCTTCTGGCCCTGGGCCCGAAGGTCCTTGAGCACAGCTTCTATTCCTTTCTTGTCGATGATGCGCATGCCTTTGGTAGAGACGCGCAGCTTCACGAAACGGTTTTCGGAATCCACCCAGAACCGCTTGCTGTGCAGGTTGGGTGAAAAGCGCCGACGCGTTTTGTTCATCGCGTGGCTGACGTTATTGCCCGACATGGGACGCTTTCCGGTGACTTGGCAGACCTGAGACATCGGTAGGAGCCTGAAAAATGGGAGCGCGTTTATACACTAGGGACGCTCCAAGGTCAAAAATCAGCCGACGATCAACCCGCGTGACGCCATGGAGACCTCCTGGCCACGGCCGATAACCAGATGATCGAGAAGGCGCACACCCACCTCGCGCAGCAACGGCTGCAGACGCTCGGTCAGCGCAATGTCCGCAAGGCTCGGCTCCGCTACCCCGGAAGGGTGGTTGTGGGCGAGGATCACCGCCGCGGCATTGGTATCCAGACAACTGCGTATGAGCTCACGGGGGTGAACGCTGGCGCTGTCGATGGTGCCGTGAAACAGAATCTCGAAGCGCAGCAACCGGTGCCTGGTATCGAGTAGCAGACACGCAAATACCTCGCGGGTCAGCGTTCCCAGTTTCAGCCGCAGGAATCGCTGCACCGCCAGCGAAGAGGAAAACACCGGCGCATCGTGGAGCTCCTCAGCCATGACCCGCTCGGCCAGACCCAGCGTTGCCTTGAGCGTCGCTACTTTTGCCTCACCCAGGCCGGAGACTGCCATGAGGGCGGTCGGAGGTGCTCTGAGAACCTGCCGCAAGGTGCCGAACTGGTCGATCAATGCCCTCGCCAGCTGGGTGACGTTCCGCCCGGCCGTACCCGTGCGGAGGCAGACCGCCAGCAGCTCAGCGTCGGACAGGCGGCTGATATCACCCCGCAGCAACCATTCACGCGGCTTTCCGTCGTGTGATTGCTTCGCTTTTGGCGACGGCCGCGCGGTGTTATCGTCCGCCGCGCATGGACTGACCGTGCATTCTGGAGACACTCGAGGCTCGCTATGACGCTGGCAGGTAAGCACATCGTACTCGGCATCAGCGGCGGTATCGCAGCATACAAAACGCCATTTCTCGTACGACAACTCGTACAGAACGGTGCAGAGGTGGAAACGGTACTCACCCGGAGCGCGGCTGAGTTCGTCACACCGACGACCCTGGCTGCTCTGACGGGGAGGCCTCCGCGCAGCGCACTGTTCGACATCGAAGCCGAAGCCGCCATGGGGCACATCGAACTGGCACGATGGGCCGACACCCTGGTGATCGCGCCTGCGACAGCACACACCATCGGCCGGTTGGCGGCAGGTCTGGCAGACGATCTGCTGACCACGCTTGCGCTGGCCACTCCGGCGCCGTTGTTTCTGGCTCCGGCGATGAATCAGCAGATGTGGGCTCATGTCGCGGTGCAGGAGAACATACGAGCGCTCAGAGCGAGAGGTGTCGGGATCATCGGCCCGGACGCAGGAGAGCAGGCCTGCGGTGATGTCGGCCCGGGACGCATGTCAGAACCGGAAACCATCATCGACCATCTCCAAACACTGCACGCGCAGAAACCACTCGAGGGCAAACTTACGGGCAGAAAAATCGTCATCACCGCCGGGCCCACCCGAGAGCCAATCGATCCTGTTCGCTATATCAGCAACCACAGCTCCGGCAAGCAGGGTTATGCCATGGCTGCAGCCGCAAGGGCTGCCGGCGCAGAAGTCGTACTCATATCCGGGCCCACCCGTCTGGAAACACCCGCAGGTGTTCGGCGCGTGGACGTTGAAAGCGCCACGGACATGATGAAAGCAACGCAGGCGGAGCTCGAACAGACCGATGTTTTCATCGGCGTGGCAGCCGTCGCCGACTACCGGCCGGCAGAACCGAAAGACCGCAAGATCAAGCGGGAAAGCTCGGGCGACATCAGCATCGAAATGACCATGAACCCGGACATCATCCGCAGCGTTGCCGAAAGCGCCGCCCGGCCGACTGTGGTCGTGGGATTCGCAGCAGAAACCAACGACGCGATCCAGCATGCGCGCGACAAGCGTCTGCGCAAAGGCCTCGATCTGATCGTGGTCAATGACGTGTCCAGAAAAGACATCGGCTTCAACACTGACGAAAACGCAGCCACGCTGATCAGCGACGACAAAGAAGTCACGCTGAGCAAGCAGAGCAAGGACAGCCTGGCCGGAGCGATCGTGGAGGCAATCGTCGAACTCCTGGGCGAATCATAGTCAGTTAGCGCCCACAAACCCCCAAACTACGGCCTTGTTGGTAGATTAGGCGCCGCGCGCTCGCTAACATAACGCCTGGGAAGGGCGCACCGGCGGGAATCGGCCGGTTCGAAACTGCACATGGACTGCTCGAGGATATTTCTTTGGCTGAACCCGACAAAAAGGGCGCCGGCGCTTCAGGCGATATGTGGCCGCACATGCTGACGGCGGCGATCATTGCACTGGCCGGGGTGGTGGTCGCCTTCGCCGTCGTCACCTGGTCTCTCGGCATCAATCCCGGTGAGCGGCAAAGACAGGCCGTCGTAGAAGCAAATCACAAGGCGGTCGTCTCGCTGTTCAACGGACGCATATCGATGCTGGCCGACCAGCTTCAGCAGATGGCTGGCGCGCCGGACGCCATCAGCGCCCTGCTGAGCGGCGATCGGGCTACGATCAGCAACGCCCAGACCACACTTGCATCGCACCTGTCCGGAGCGCGACGCATTGCACTCTTCGCAAAGGGCCGCGCCGAAGTCGACCTGTCATCCAACGTGCCCATTACCTTCGCGGCACTGGAAGTCATCAAGAATGCCGAGACCAGCCCTTTTGCCGGTCCGGAAGTGTCCGTGAACCAGCGCAACCTCTTTTACGCAGCGGTGCCGATCACCAACCAGGGCAGGGTAATCGGCGTGCTGTTCGCGGTACTTGATCTCGCGTTTTTTTTAGAACCCCTGGAAAACCTGTCATCCACCATCGGCAGCGTCACCATTGAGCAGAAGTTTCAAGGCGCCAGCGCCACGTCCATTCTGAACTGGGGCTCGAGCGGACTCCCCGAGCATCGCGTTTCCGAAACGCTCATGGCACCGCACTGGACCGTGCATTACGACCCGAGCCCGACCGTGCTCCCCGATCTGCTCTCCATCGGCGGCCTCCTCACACCGCTGGCCATGTGCATCATCGTCGTGCTGGGTGGCATCTACCTCGCGTTTTCACGGCTCTTCCGCAAGCTCGGCAGCGACCTCGAAAACCTCGAGCTCTACGCCAGGAAGCGCATACGTGGCCGCAAAGCCCAGCTGGAGCGATACAACCTGAGCAATGTGCAGGCCGTTGCAATTACGCTTTCTAAAGAAGAGAGTGCCTCGGCCGGGACTGGCCAGAAAGACGACGCGGTAAAGAGTTCTAAGGCGCCTGCTGCAAACCGCAAAGCAAAGGACGCTGACGATGAGCTCGACCTGTCCGCCGACACCTCGGAAGACCTGCTGTCTGCCGATGACGATTTTCTGGAGGTAGAACAGCCAGTCGTAGCGGGGGATGACAACTTCGGAATCGAAGTGAGTGAAGACGTCAGCCCGGTGGACATGGGCATGACCCTGGATCCTGCCATATTCAGGGCTTACGACATACGCGGCATCGTCGATAAAAATCTCACCGAAGACGTTGTGTACTGGATCGGTCGTGCTTTTGCAGCACAGGCGCTGACGCAGAATCAGCAACAGGCGGTCATCGGCCGCGATGGGCGGCTCTCCAGCGAAGCCTTGCGCACCGCGCTGCTCAATGGCCTCCACGAAGGCGGCATGGACACGATCGACATCGGCGAAGTCCCTACACCGGTGCTCTACTACGCAACCCATGAGCTCAATACCGGTACCGGCGTCATGATCACCGGCAGCCACAATCCATCGTCCTACAACGGCCTGAAAATGATGATCGGCGGCATCACGCTGGCTGAAGACAGCATTCAGCAGCTCTACCAACGCATCATCAACAATGATTTCAGCGAGGGCAGCGGCTCCGGCGAAGAGGTGTCGATCGACGAGCCCTACGTGGATCGCATTGCTGCAGACGTCGCCCTGGCTCAACCTGTAAAAGTGGTGGTCGATTGCGGTAATGGAGTCGCCGGAGAGATCGCTCCGCGCCTTTTCGAAGAGCTCGGCTGCGAGGTCGTGCCTCTGTACTGCAACATTGACGGTAATTTTCCCAATCACCACCCCGATCCGGCCGAACCCGGGAATCTCGGCGACCTGATCACGGTGGTCAAAGCAGAACATGCAGACCTCGGCATCGCTTTCGACGGCGACGGCGACAGGCTGGGCGTGGTCACCGGCAGCGGTGAAATCATCTGGCCGGACAAGCTGATGATGCTGTTCAGCCAGGACATCGTCGGTCGCAACCCCGGCGCTGACATCATTTACGACGTGAAGTGTTCCCGTCACCTGAACACCTTGATCAGCGAGTATGGCGGCCGCCCGATCATGTGGAAAACCGGCCACTCACACATGAAGGCGAAGCTCAGGGAAACCAGCGCGCTCCTTGCCGGCGAGTTCAGCGGCCACATCTGTTTCGGAGAGCGCTGGTATGGCTTCGACGATGCCCTGTATGCCGCTGCCCGTCTGCTCGAGATCATCACCGCAGAGAACCAGACCGCCGACGAGCTCTTCGCTCAGTTTCCGGTTACGTTCTCTACACCGGAGCTGAAGATCGAAACCACGGAGGCCGGCAAAGTTGCCGTCATGAATGCCCTGGCCTCGACTGCCGACTTCGGCGACGGCACGCTCACCACGGTAGATGGCC
>JAUIKX010000090.1 GCA_030430515.1 Gammaproteobacteria bacterium
TGCCCAGCCGAGCCACATTGCTGGCTCTGCAAACGTCGGCCACCACCCGAATGCATTGCCTAGCACGACGATGCCTACGGCCACGAAGTAGCCGATGCCGTTGTAGCGGCCGAGATTGCTCGCCCGCAGTTTGCGTCCCTCCAGCACTCTGGAGTCGAAAACGTACTGAACAAAAGCGGTGATGATCAGGATGCTGAGAGGAGCCGGGAGCAGACCCAGCCAGGCGGCACTGGCTGACGCGCTGGACACCAGGAGCGCATCGGTGGCGTGGTCGAAAACGCCTCCGAGCGGGGTAGCCTGGTGCATACGACGGGCAAGCGGGCCGTCGAAGTAGTCCGTGATCACGGCCAGGACGAATAGCATTGCAGCACAGACCCACTGTTGTGCCAGCATGCACCAGCACAGCGGTACGATGGCCGCAAATCGCAGCCCCGTCAGTGAGTTGGCCCAGGTCCACTTCATCGCCGCATGCTACTTGACCGGCCGGGTATGGTGTAGGGTTTGGGCATGAGCATGAGCGAAGCAGACACCGGAATACTGATCACGGGCGCCAACGGTCACCTCGGACGTCGCCTGATTGCTGAACTGCATGGCCGCGTGAAGCTGCGGGCAGCCGTTCGATCGCAACGCGCAGCCGAAGCTCTGGATGGGTTTCCCGGGCTGGAAGTGGTGCAGGTGGATTACAGCGACGCAGCCGGCATGGCCGAGGCGTGCGAAGGTATGGATGTGTTTGTGCATCTTGTCGGCATCATCAAGGAAAGCCATTCCAGCTCCTATGAAGAAGCTCACGAGCTTTCCTGTGCGGCGCTTGCCGCAGCGTTAGCCGGTCGCCGTGACGAGGTACGGGTGGTTTACGTGAGTATTCTTGGTGCCAGCGTCGACAACGCTAATGCGTGTCTGCGCTCGAAAGGAGCCGCAGAGGCCGTGCTTGCCACTGCTTTTCCGCGCATCACGGTTCTGCAGGTGCCCATGGTCCTTGGCGAAGGTGATTATGCAGCCCGCAGCCTGGCTGCCAATGCGCGTAAGCTGGTGCGCTTCGGTTTTCGGTTGGGCAGCCTGGAGCAGCCGATCTATGCCGGAGATGTGGTGAACGCTCTGGTTGCCAGTATCAGGGAATCGTTTGGCCGCGTGTTACTTGCCGGGCCGGAAAGCTTGAGTCGGCGTGATCTCTTTGCGCGGGCGGCCTCGGCGATCGGCGGCCGTGGAGGCTCTGTCTCACTGCCACTCGGCGTGGGCTTGCTGCTTGCTGCGTTCCTGGAGCGCGTTTCCGCCAACCCGCCTGTAACCCGCGCGATGCTCGAGGTGCTCGATCACGACGACAGCATCGATCCCGAGCCGGTAGCCCAACGTCTGGGCATCTCTCTCACGTCACTGGATGACATGCTTTCCCGGGTGCTCCGTTAGCGAAGCGACCGGTAAAGATAGGGCAGACTGACGTCCATTCGGTAGTCGATCCCTGAGTGGGTGCCATCAAATTCTTCGTAGCGGTGTTTGACGCCAGCACGCTTTAGGGCGGCTGAGAGCTGACGGCTGCCGAAATGAATGTGGTACTGATCTCGCCAACCGCAGTCTATGAATATGCCGCGAAGGGATTTCAGGTTGGCGGCGTGCGACTTCACCAGATGGATGGGATCGTGACGCAGCCAGCGCTTCCAGCGTGACTCGATAAAGGCGCCGGTCTCGGCATGAAACGGCAGCCTGAAACCGTTGGGTGCCCTGGGATCGGGGTCATACGTGGCGGCCATGCAGATCATCATGAGGGTCATTATGTCGTTGCCACTCAGGCTCCTGCGGCTCCAGACGTCGTCCAGAAAGGCGCGGACGCGGCCGTCGTCCATGCCTTTGTTAAGTAGCGCCTGCTTTTTCGGGCTGGCCTTGGGCTTGTAAGCGCCGAGGTGGGTCAGCACCCCTGGCCATTCCGCTCTGTAGAGAAAGTCGAAGTACGCATCTCCGGAATGATTGGCGATTGCACCCCAGGTCTCCGGATAGAGCAGTCCGTGCATCATCGCGCCGTAGCCGCCGGAGGATTTGCCGAACACTCCGCGATGATCACGGCTTTCTTTAGTGTTCAGGGATTTGTCGACGAACGGTACCAGCTCCCGGGTCAGGTAGTCGGCGTAACGGCCGATGGCGCTGGAGTTGATGTACTGATTGCCGCCCAATGAAGTGAAGCAGTCGGGAAACGCGACGATGACCCCGCCGATCTTCCCTTCGTCATGCAGGCGGTCGAGCTGTTCGGGTACGTTCTCGTCGAAGTTCTTCCAGTTGGTGTGGGAAAAACCCGATCCTGTGTAACCCGTCAGATCGTACAGCACGGGATAGCGCTTGCGGCTGTTCTCCTTGTAGCCGGGTGGTAGCCAGACGTTGAAGCGACGTGTTGCCGGGTCGTTCAGCGGGTTGCCCTCGAGCACAGAGGAAGTGTGCTCGAGGGTGATGAGCTCCCCTCTGGGGTGATGGTGTGCTTTGCGCATCTCAGCGTTGCATCAGCGCTTCGATGCGATCATCCAGCGGCGGATGAGATCGGAACAGCGCCTGAAGTCCGCCCCGCATACCGCTCGAGATGCCAAAAGCAGCGATGGAGTCGGGCAGTTCGCCCGGCTGGTCCATGCCACCCTTCAACCGCTGGAGCGCGGCAATCATGTTCTGTTTGCCGGCCAGGTCGGCACCAGCGATATCGGCGCGGAATTCTCTCCGTCTGGAAAACCAGGCGACGATCATCGATGCCAGCAGCCCCAGCACGATGTCTGCGACGATGGTGGTGATCCAGTAACCGATGCCCAAACCTCTTTCGTTCTTGAGCACCACGCGGTCTACAAAGAAGCCGATGACCCGTGCGAAGAACATGACAAAGGTATTCACCACACCCTGGATGAGTGTAAGGGTGACCATGTCGCCGTTGGCGACATGGCCGATCTCATGGCCAAGCACCGCTTCCACCTCAGATCGAGACATGCTTCTCAGAAGGCCGGTACTCACCGCGACAAGCGCGTTGTTGCGGCTGGCGCCGGTGGCAAATGCGTTGGGCTCGGCGGCATCGTATACGGCGACTTCAGGCATGCCGATGCCGGCTGCTTTGGCCTGACGCTCGACGGTGGCAACCAGCCACTGCTCCGCTTCGTTTCGTGGCGACTCGATGACCTGCGCACCGGTAGCCCGTTTTGCCATCCACTTCGAAACGAGCAGGGAGATGAAAGAGCCGCCGAAGCCGAACAGCGCGCACCACACCAGGAGTGCCTGCAGGTCCAGGTCGACACCGTTGTTTTTGAGTATCGATTCGAAGCCGAGCAGATTGAACGTGATACCGGCCAGTACCAGCACGGCAATGTTGGTAGCCAGAAACAGCAGCACCCGCATTATTTCTTACCTCTTGTTGGTGGCAACCCCTTCGTACGAGGGCGGTACGAACGAGGCTCCCGATGAAATATTGTGCCCGATCTCACAAATTCAAGGCAGAACACACACCTTCACGCGGTCTGGTTCTCATCGGAGCGGCGCGGATCGGAGTATTTTTTCCGACTGGGAGGAGCAGAGAAGAAACCTGCGAAAGCTATGGCCGAACCATTGATCAGCACAGAAAACGTTGACGATCCATCGATGTCTGCGGAGGAAGCCCGGGCGCTGCGTGCGCAGATCCGCAAATGGCAGGAACGCATTCCGAAACTGACCACCGCGATGCGGCAGCGCTCCGAAGCGCTGGCCGCGGCGCGGCTGGAGATTCGGGTGCTTCGTCGCCGCCAGGTGGCGCAGGCTCAGCAAGGTGACCGAGTGGAGCGTGACAGCCTCGAAAGAGAACGGAGTTCTCTTGCAAAAAGAAACCAGCAGCTCTTCGAAACGCTGCAGGTGACCAATCAGCAGCTCGCGCATGCTAACAGCTCCGTGCGTGAGCTACGCGACGCCCTCAGCGCGTGCACCGACGAAAACAATCGACTGGCGACCCGTCTGGCGGAGCTCGAACGCTTGCAGCAGGATTGGCGTCAGCCTGAAGACGAGCTGACTCTGGTTCGGGGTATCGGCGCGAAGCTGGCGGAGCAACTTCGCGACGGTGGTGTGGGTTCTCTGAAGGCGCTCGCAGACCTGACCGAGGAGTTGCTAGCCGATGAGGCGCATCCGCTTCACGGTCTTCGGGGCCGCTTTGCAAGGGACGGCTGGTCGCGTCAGGCATCCGACCTCCTCGTCATGAAGGAAATCTGATTCTTCCGTTGAATCGATATATCCGCTGTAACCCATAGAAAGATAGGGGTTTTTCTTTTCGGTTTGCGCAGCTATAGTTGGCGCGACCTGGAACGGACAGCAAAAAAGCGAAACGCCGATGACAACGCAAACGGGCATGCCCGCAACCGTTGATCGTCGCTCACGTCGCTCCGGCGAAGACCGCCGGTCGGACATGGATAGGCGCCGCAATTCGAAGGGATTATTCGAGCTGAGAGCCAGGCGAGAAGGACTCGCCTCCGATCGTAGGAACAACCCACGCCGGGTCGATGACGGCAAAGGCCGCGTACGTTGGTATGCGTTCTGGCGCCGAGCGACTGATTGACAAAACAGCCTCGTAAGAAGGCAGCAATCACAGCGAAAGGCTGAGAAAAATACTGGGGAAGGCAGACGCCGGCATATTCCGTCGGCATCTTCTATACGCGTATGCAGGAACCTGCAGGCGTGGTTTTGGGCAGTATTCCTGCCAATCCTGGGTAAAAAGCCTGCAAAACTGCCTCATTTGGCAGGCAGATTCCCGTGGTTCGAGTGGGTGCAGCCTGTGTATCCGCTAGAATAGACATAAACATGCACTTATGGAGTCGAAATGATCGTGCGCCCTCTTTTGACGGCCCTTGCTGGCCTGTCGGTTCTCTTCTCTTTCCATGCCTACTCAGCCGATGCGGCTGCCGGTAAAGCTGCATATGCGGTGTGCGCGGCCTGTCATGGACAGAACGGTGAAGGCAATGCGGCACTGAACGCTCCGAGAATCGCGGGTCAGGAAGGCTGGTACATCGAGCGTCAGCTCGCGGCGTTCAACGCCGGCCACCGTGGCACCCAGCCGGGTGACATTTACGGCATGCAGATGAAGCCTATGGCCGCTTCCATCTCATCCCCGGAAGCTGTCGCAAATCTCGTTGCGTACATCGATTCCTTGGATACTCCTGCACTCTCCGCTACCGTTGATGGCGATGCCGCAGCAGGTAAAGCGCTCTACGCCGTGTGTGGTGCCTGCCACGGTCAGAATGCAGAAGGTCTCGAAGCGATGGGCGGGCCCAGACTCGCAGGTCAGAACGACTGGTACCTCGTGCGCCAGCTTCAGAACTACAAGAAGGGGCTGCGTGGTTACCACGCTCAGGATACCTACGGTATGCAGATGAAGCCCATGGCGGCGACGCTCGCCGACGATGCGGCCATCAACAATGTAGTGGCCTACATCAACTCGCTCGCTCAGTAGCCTCATGACCGCTCGGCTGACCATTGACCTTGCGGCTCTGGTCAGCAACTTCAATCAGCTCAAGGCCATCGCGCCGGTCGGTGCGGTGGTCAAAGCTGATGCATACGGCCTTGGCGCACAGTATGTAGTCAGCGCTCTTCTGGCAGCCGGTTGCCGGGATTTTTTCGTTGCGACCCTCGAGGAAGCGCTCGCATTGCGCGTTGATGCGAGTGTGTACGTGTTCAGCGGCGTAGATCGGCGTTCCCTTCAGGCATTTATCGACTCCGGCGTGCGACCCGTTCTCAACAGCGCTGAACAGGTGGAGCTGTGGCGCTCAGCGAAAGGCGGTGCGGCGGCAATCCATGTGGATACCGGCATGCAGCGGCTGGGCTTCGAAGTCGATACCTTTCTGAACGCTGACCTGTCGACGCTGGATGTTTCGCTCCTGCTCACCCATTACGCCTGCGCAGATGAGCCGGAACATCCGCTAAACCGGCAGCAGCAACGACGTTTTGCTGAGCTCAGAGCGAAATTGCCGGGTGTGCCGGTGAGTCTCGCCAATAGTGCGGGGGTGCTCAATGGCGCAGATTGGGTGGGTGATCTCGGCAGGCCCGGCATTGCGCTGTATGGCGGCAATCCGTTTGCTGATGCGAAAAATCCCATGGCGCCGGTGGTTAGTCTGGAAGGGAGGATTCTGCAGATCCGCAGCGTCGGGGCAGGCGTGCCCATCGGCTACGGCGCATCTTATATGCCGGATACACAAGCACGAATAGCAGTGGTCGGGGTGGGCTATGCAGACGGAGTGCCCAGGCTTCTATCGAACCGTGGGCGGGTTGCGATTGGCAGCGCTTTTGCACCCATCGTCGGTCGGGTCAGTATGGATACCGTACAGGTGGATGTAAGCTGCTGTGAAGCGGCGGTCGGTGATTGGGTGGAGGTGATAGGCCCCAGGGTGACCGTGGATGAAGTCGCCCGTCACGCCGATACCATCGGGTACGAGGTGCTCACCGGGCTCGGACACCGGCCCGAGAGGCGCTATCTGAGCGCCTGAGCGGGTTGCGCCCGAGCGGCTGAAGCTGAACCGGGTTGGGGCGCTGACCGATGGTTCCAGACCAGGTCGAACCGGGCGCCGCCCAGAGCCTCTGATTGCGTAGCGACGGCTCGGCCGCCGTGCAGCTGCAGAATTCTGCGCACCACGGCCAGTCCCAGCCCGAAACCTCCGGTATGCCGGCTGCGGCTCTCATCCAGGCGTCGAAATGCCTTGAACACTTCCGTTCTCGAACTTTCCGGTATACCTGTCCCGTCGTCTTCCACTGAAAGTCTGTAGCCGTCATCAACGTTGGCGAACGAGACCCGGATTCTGCAACGGCCATACCGCAGCGCGTTGACGAGCAGGTTGGACAGGGCCAGTTCCATCAATCGCGCATCCATCGCGACATCCGTATTCGGCTTTGCGTCCAGCTCGAGTTCGATGGTGGCTGCATCAGCCCGGTCGACGATACGTTGCAGCCAGGCGGCGATAGACACGGTCTGCCAGCACATCTGTGTATCCGGGTGGTCTAGGCGCGCATAGCTGAGCATCGACCGGATCAGCTCATCCAGCTCACGGATGTCTCCATCTATGCCGCGCAGCGTATCCTGCGAGATTCCCTGATTCTGGTGGCCGAGCAGTGCGACTGCCATGCGCATGCGGGCAAGCGGCGTTCGCATTTCGTGGGAGAGCGCGGCGGTGAGCTCTTTCTGACTCTGAATCAGCTGGCCTGTACGGAGCGACATCTCATCCAGGCTTCGGCTGAGGCTGGTGAGAACTTTCGTATCCGAGGAGGTCGAAAGCGGCTCCCTGTAGTCCTGCGCAAATCTCCTTGCGGCATCGGTGAGCATGTCCAGATCTTTCAGGATCGGCCAGAGCCAGATGCTCACCAGACCGATGATCGCCAGGTAGAAGAAGGTCGGTAGCAAGCCGGCCCACGGCAGGTCGCTGGCCTCGTCGATGGGTCCCAGAACGATCACGGCACCTGGCGATACGCGTAGGAAGTAGCGAAGCGCTCCGGATTGGCTGGTAACTGCCTGGAGGCCATCGGCTGGTACGCTGCCGGATACGGAGGTTTCGTTGATGATCTGCAGTGGAATGCCGATTTCCTGTGTGATGCGCTTTGCAAGATCGGACCACTGTTCGGGTGCCGTCTTAGCGATACGCTCTGCAATCAGGCTGGCGGTTCCTTCCAGTAGCGGGTCGTGGGGTGGTTGCTGAAAGTGCGAAAAAACCGCATCCATCGCGGTAGACACCAGAATCAGACCGCCGGCGATGATGAGGTAGGAGCGCAGCAGTACCCCTCTGTTTCCGCGGAACGCAGACCGCTTCACTGTGCGTTCCAGGCGTCAGGTACGAGCAGGTACCCTTTGCCCCAGATTGTTTTGATACGTGCAGGCTGGTTGGCGTCGTCGTTCAGCTTTCTGCGCAATTTCGAGATGCGTCCGTCGATGGATCGATCCAGGCCGTCGTACTCGATGCCACGCACGCTGCGGAAAAGGGCTTCACGGCTGAGAACCTGGCCGGCGTTTCTGGCCATGGCCACGAGCAGCTGAAATTCCTGGGTCGTGAGCGAAACGCTTTCGTTGTGAAGATAGACTTCTCTGGCGGCCTCGCTGATGCGCAGCCCGCCGAGAACGATCTCGTTGGTCGAACGGACCGTATGTTCTGCGCGGCGAAGAAGGGCCCGGGTCCTGGCGAGCAGCACGATGGGGTCTGCGGGTTTGGCGACATAGTCATCGGCGCCGGCCTCGAGACCGATGACCTGATCCAGGTCGGAGTCCTTTGCCGAAAAGATGAGTATCGGGCCGTTGAATACTTCACGGATCTGCCGGCAGATAGTCAGCCCATCTTTTCCAGGCAGCATGAGGTCCAGCAGTACCAGCCTCGGTTTTGTGGCGTGAAAGCGAGCCAGCGCCCGGGCACCGTCGCCTTCCGATGCGACGCTGAAACCGTGTTGTGTGAAGTACTCTGTTGTCAGCTGCGCAAGGCGTTCGTCGTCTTCAACCAGCAGAATGTCTGTCTGAGATGTTTTCACAGGAGATCCCATACGTGGCGGCTGCGGCGGCTCTGACGTCTGTCTTTGCTGCTGATGCGCAGTACTTCGATAGTTGCGCTTGCCTGTATCGCATCGCCGCGATTCGTGTCGGTCAGGTCGTAGCGAATGCGTCTGGATACGCTCATTGTGTCTTTGTAGCCACCTTCTCTTGTGCTGCTCCAGCACTGAAGGGGTCTGCCTTGCCGAATGAGGCAGTACCGGCTCGATCGGTCGGCGTGCCAGCGTAGGTCGATCTCCATATCGCAGCTCTCAACCCGCCGGTCGACGATGCACAAGGACGGCTTCGCCTGGAGCGATGCGCGTTTTTCCGCATGAGAAAACGTTCCCATCAGAAGCAGCGCGATGGTCAGGGTGGTTCGGCGCTTCAAAACCGGTACACCAGGCCGCCGAAATAGCCGACGACTCCATTGGTATCGACCAGCGGACTGCCATTGATCCCGTTGCTGAGCCGCTCGTAGCTGAAGGATGCAGCCATGCTGAGCTGCCGTGTGAAGTGGTAGCTCGCACCCAGAGTCACGTGCGCATTCAATCCCCCGTGCGCTTCATACGCCGGCAAATCTGAGGTTGCCTCGGTGCTGCTGACGCCCCAGAAGTAGTCGTTGCGGGAGCTGCTGTTGTAGGTCAGGCCGGCGGCTGACGCAAAGTACCACCTGCCGATACGCAGACCCGTATCGTACTCGGCGAGCATCTGCCAACCGTCATGGGTGCCGCCGGCGTCGTGGTAGGCCGCGGTCGTCAGCGTGCCGGCCGCTATGTCGGTCATGACCTCAATTCCAACCTCAACCGCGTAGTCGCGGTCTGGAGGGCGTGTCACTTCTTCGGAAGCTGTCCCGGTATCGTCGGGAAGCGCGTTTGCTCCACGGATTGAAATGTAAGGCGTGTCAAACTTGCTGAAGAACACACGATCGCTCGCGGCACGACCTACAACGCTTGCACTGATGGCTTCGTTATTGACCAGCGTCAGCCCGAGATCGCCGTTGTCGAAAAAGAAACGCTCCCCGAACCAGGCGATATCCACATCCAGCACCACGGGTATGTCGTCAGCGTGAACCAGTGGATTGGTACGTTCGCCGTATCCCAGACCGACATTCAGGCGCCAGTCGTCGGCGCTAGCTGCGCCGGCAAAGGTGGTTGCGATCATCGCGATGGCCTGAATAACGAGCTTTCTCATCGGCGCCCGGGTTGCGTGTGTTCTAAAGGACCCATTTTCCCCTTGTTTGGTGCAGAAAGTTGCGCATGGGTGTGTGCAAATTGTGAAATTTTGTCTTCAGAGAAGTTCTGGGGGTGTCTGGCGGGCGAAGATACGACGGAAGGCCACGGCACAGATATGCACACTTCGGCGCAAATGCGCCACAGAAAAAGCGCAGGTACCCCGTTTAGCGTATGGGCGGTCAACGTTCTGGAGTATCGGAAAGATGGGTGTTCGCTCGATTTTTGGGTTGTGGCTGGTTCTGTGTGGCGTGGCCTGTTCCGGGGGCGGCGAATCGCGATCGCCTGGCGGTGGTGCGGGTGCGGAGCCGCAGGGGGCGTTGACGACAGTTTCGGCGGCGGAGTTTGAGCAGGCGCTGAAGAGCGGCTTTGCGCGGGTTGAGGATGCGGCCCCGCCATTTTGGCGCGTGGAGGCTGTTGCAGATCAGACGGCTGGCGGCCGGTATTCCTCTACCTACACCCTGGAAGCAAATGTCGATGAGGTGGATACGGTCCGTTACAACGGAACGCACCTGTTCGTTGCGAGTGATGTTCAGGCCGGCTGCTGCATGATCAGCACGGAGGGCGATACGAATCTGCCGGAGGGAAGATCGAACATCCGTGTTCTCGAAACGGATCACGCGGATGCGACAGCGCAAGAGGCTTCGCGTATTGAGCTGCCCGAAGGTATCCAGGTGACGGGTATGCTCGTGTGGAAGGACCGGCTGATCGTCGTGGGTGGGGAGGAGCGTTTCGTCAGCTACGGTGAGTCCTGGGTTTCGTTGCGTGCAGCGCAAGCGCCCCGATCACTCCTGATGATCTACGATATCGCCGACCCGGACTCGCCCAGACAGGCTTTCAAGGCCGAGTTTGATGGCAGCCTGATCGAAGTGCGGCGCATCGGTGAAACGATTTTCGTGATCAGCCGCTTTACGCCCTATGTTGAGGGTTTGACGCTCCCGGTCAGCGGCGAAGCCGATGCTTTGAGGAATCGCGATATTCTTGCCGGGCGTTCTCTTGCCGAGCTGTTGCCGGCGGTAAGCATCGGCACCCGGACAACGCCGATGGTTGCGCCCGAGAACTGCTATGTTACAGCGGAAGGTGCCCGGGGTTACCCAACGCTCACGAGCATCACTGCGTTTCCAATTCGCGCTCCTGAAGATTTCCGGTCAGCCTGCTACAACGAATCTGCGTACGGTGCTTATGCATCTGAGCGAGCGATCTACCTGACGCAGCATGACTTCGATGGCGAGGCGCATATGACACGTGTGCACAAGTTCTCTCTGACAGAGCCAGCTTCCAGTTATCGGGGTTCGGCCGAGCTGCCGGGTCTGGTTTGGAACGGCGGGCAGAGCGATTTCCGCCTGAGTGAACACGATGATCGACTGCGGGCTGTGACCAGTATCTGGACGGGTAACGACGACGATCAGGAAGACCACAGGCTTTACGTGCTGGAAGAGGCGCCGACTGCAAAAGCGCTGCGGGTAGTGGGCCGGCTGCCCAATGCCTCCCGGCCGGAAGAGATCGGCAAACCCGGTGAATCGCTGTACGGAGTGCGCTTTGTTGGCTCCAGGGCGTACATCGTGACTTTTGAGCGTATCGACCCGCTTTACGTGCTGGACCTTTCTGACCCCGAAGATCCGTACATCGCGGGATCACTGGAGGTTGCCGGCTTTTCCGACTTTCTCCACCCGGTAAACGATGAACTGCTCCTTGGATTCGGCAGGGGTGGCTCTGGTGGTCTGAAGCTGGAGCTGTTCGATGTCTCAGACATGAACGCGCCAGCGTCGCGGGCCACCTACGAGATGGGGTCTATCGGCTCTTTCAGCGAAGCGCTCTACGAGCGCCACGCGTTTACGTTTTTTCAGCCTGAACAGGGCGCTTACCGTTTTGCCGTTCCCGCCCAGCTTTCCGGCAGCGACACCGATTACCGGATCGATGAATCCGGCTTGTACCTGTTTGAAGTTATGGACGCGGATCAACCGGAGCTCGCCGCACTTCGGTCGGTGGGAGCGATTGTGAAGAGAAGCGAGGGCGCGTCGGAGGACTGGCTCCACCGCAGCCGTTCCTACATGCACGACGAGTCGGTGTTCTATGTGCGTAACGATGAAGTCTGGGGTGCGCTCTGGCTGGATGGTGCGTCAGCGAATGGGCCTCAATAGGCGGGGCGCAGCGGGCTCTGCATATCGGCTCAACCCCGAACGGGCAGGTCTGTTTTCTTCACGACGGTACGCAGCGCGAAATTTGATTGC
>JAUIKX010000091.1 GCA_030430515.1 Gammaproteobacteria bacterium
GCCCATCGACTCGGCGATCTTCCCGACAGTATTGAGCTCGAACGAGTCGATGGGCAGCTCGACGGGGCTGGTACTTTTCTCGCTGCGTTTTCCCTGGATGAGGTGCCTGAAGAAATCGTTGCCGCGCGGATCGTCGTTGAAAGTTCGGTGCAGGATGACCGGGGGAAATCGGTGGCGGCATCAGCCCGGGCGGATTACCACTCGGTGCGTGAGTTTGTCGGGCTGCGTGCGGCAGGCTGGGTGCAGCAGGTTGGCCGTGAAGCCGAGCTGGATGTGCTTACCGTCGACACGGAAGGCGAGCCGGTTGCGGGGGTGGACATTGCGGTTGAGATCGAACGGCTCATACGCAAGGCGGCCAAGGTGCGCGGCGCCGGCAATGTGTATCTCACCGAGTTCGTTGAATCCTGGCAAGGTGTCGAGCGGTGCGAGCTGCGCTCAGCCCTGGAGCCGTTGCGCTGTCCGTTTGTACCACCCGCGCCCGGAGAGTATCGCGCCATCGCCTCGACCGACGACGGTCATCGGGCCGACCTGAACCTCTGGGCGGTGGGCGACGGTCACGTGGTGTGGGGCGGGGAGGACGAAGACGGCGTGTCCCTCATGCCGGATGCCGATCGCTACGCCGTTGGTGACACCGCCCGAATTCTCGTGCAGAACCCGCTGCCGGGCGCTCTGGCGCTCGTCAGCATCGAACGCTACGGCGTGCTGCGTTCGCATGTGCAACGGCTCGAAGGGAGTACGCCGGTGCTCGAGCTTCCCATCGAGGCGGGCGATGCGCCGGGCGTCTATGTCTCGGTTTCGATTTTCTCCCCGCGCGTGGAGGCACCACCGCCGGATAACGCCGAGGGCGGCCAGAAACTTGATCTCGGCAAGCCGCAGTTCCGTCTGGGCTACGTGGCGCTTTCCGTTGAAGATCCAGACGTGCAGCTACCTGTGAGCGTGCGGAGCGATCGATCCCTCTACAAGCCTGGTGAGCGCGTCACCCTTTCTGCCCGGTCGGGACCGGCGACTGAGCTGGCCTTGGTGGTCATCGACGAAGCGGTGCTGGATCTGGTGCGCGGGGGCGAGCGGTACTTCGACCCGCGTGATGGCTTCAGAGGGCTCCATGGTGTGGATGTCGATAATTACAGCCTCCTGTCGAGGCTCGTAGGTCGCACCCTGTTCGAAAGCAAGGATGGCAGCCCGGGCGGCGATGGCGGGCTGGCGCTTTCCGTGCGATCGGTGATCGACTACGTGGCGTATTTCAATCCGTCGTTGGTCACTGATGCGGATGGGAAAGTACAGGCATCGTTCGATCTGCCGGACAACCTGACCGGTTGGCGGGTGATCGCGTTTGCGGCTGACGGAGGCGTGCGTTTCGGTTTTGCCGAAAACCAGTTTCGAACGAATCTGCAAACAGAGCTGCGGCCGATCATGCCCAATCAGGTGGGCGAGGGTGATGAGTTTGAAGCGGCGTTCTCCGTGATGAACCGAACGGATAGCCCACGGGAGATTACTGTGACGCTTTCGGCGGATGGCAGCGTGGCGGAAGCGGTGTCGGTGCGACGGGTTGTGAAGCTGGAGCCGTTTGCGCGCACTACCGTCAAGCTGCCGCTGCAGGCGGCGATGGTTTCTGAGGATTCATCGATCCAGCTATCTGCCATCGCCCACGACGCCGTATCCAGGGATGCGCTCACCCATGAGCTGCCGGTGCTGCGCAGGCGGACCGTTGAAGTGGTGGCGGAGCATGGCTCGCTTTCCCCGTCGTCGCCAGTTGCGAAAGTGAAGCTCGACCTTCCCGAGCCCGTGCACGACGATGTCGGTGGGTTGGACGTAACGGTTGCGTCCACGGTCATCGGGCAGCTCGATGAATCGTTCCGCTACATGCGCGACTACCCGTACGCCTGCTGGGAGCAGAAACTCTCCAAGGGCGTTGTTGCCGGGCAGTTCAACCGCTTGAACGTCGGCAATCTGAGCTGGGATGACAGCACACAGCTTCCAGGTCGGGTTCTGGCCGAAGCGCCGGCCTATCAGGCGCCCAACGGTGGCATGGCCTACTTCGTGGGCGAGGATGCTCGTGTCAGCCCATATCTGTCCGCATTTACAGCCTTGTTGATCCCGGAGCTGGAGCAGGCATCCGGCGAGGCCGCGGCGCCGAATCTCGTTGCCGGGCTCAACGGCTATCTGGAGACGTTGCTGAAGAAGGATCAGTTTGGCAGCCACTTCTCATTGGATGCCCGCCGCTCGGTCCGCGCCCTGGCGGTGAGTGCGCTCGCCCGTTCAGGGCAATCAGTGCGCGGCGAGATTTCGAGGCTGCTCGAGCATGCTGCCGATCTCGATGCCTTTGCCCTGGCGAACCTCCTGCAGGCGGCGAATGCGCTCAGTGAAGAGCGGCTGGCGGAGCGTATCCGTGCATTGCTGCTTGCAAGGCTCAACCGTTCGAGCGGTCTGGTGACGCTCGCGTCTCCCGTCAACGCGCCGCTGCTGCATGGAACGCCCGCCAGAGACCAATGCGCCGTTCTCTGGGCGCTGACCGGAGATGCCTCGCTCGATATTCAGCTTGCTGCCGGCTTGGCCCGAGCTGTGCAGCGGCAATTGCCGCTCGGCAACACACAGGAACATCTCTACTGCACGACCGCACTGTCCCGCTATGCAGAGCGCTTTGAAGCGCAGAACGGCGAGCAGATCGTGACCGCGTCCGTGGAAGACTTGCTCCGGCAGGTACCCCTCCCGGTCACCGTTCCGATGAAATCCATTCGGAAAGATCAGCCCACCAATGTCGAACTCGTGCATGAAGGGAGCGGTCGTTCTTACTACTCGGCGCGGTTGACCTACGCGCCGCTTGCCGCTGCGAATCAGCGGCTCAATGCCGGACTCTCAGTCAGCAGACAGTATTCGGTGCGCCGGGAGGACGGTTGGGTATTGCTCGAGGATGGCGACCCGCTTCGACGCGGCGATCTGGTTCGCATCGCGTTGTCGGTCAACGCGCCGTCCGAGCAGCGGTTCGTCGTTGTCGACGATCCGGTGCCGGGGGGGCTCGAGCCCGTAGATCGTCATCTGGCAACGGCCTCTTCGGTGGATGCTGAGGATGAGCGTCGATCGTGGAGTTTCTACCACCGCGAGCTGGGCCACGGGGCAGCGCGCTTCTATGCCGACAGGATGACGGCAGGTGATCACGAGCTGGTCTACACTGCCCAGGTGGTCGCGACGGGTCGATTCAGCGCGCCGCCGGCACGGGTTCAGGCGATGTATGACCCCGACGTGTTCGGCCTGTCTCGGCCGTCAACGCTGGTGGTCGAGCCGTGAAAATCCTGGCTGGCGTCCTGGTCGCGGCTGCCCTGATGCTCGCAACCGCGACCTGGATGAGCGTCCGCGACCCGGTCGCTGCGTACGAACGTTTTGCCGGCGAGCCGAGAACGGCACAGGTGCTCGATCGTGTTGGCAACCCGCTCAGTCGCCGCTACCTCGATGCCTGGAATTTCGATGATCAGATTGCAGTCCACGAACTCCCGGACCTGCTTATGCAGTGTTTTGTCAAAGCGGAGGATCAGCGATTCTTCGAACACGGCGGCGTTGACTGGGCCGCGCGTGTCGGCGCGATCGTCGATAATCTGAGGGCGGGCAAGGTGGTTCGTGGCGCGAGCACCATTACCGAGCAGATGGTGCGGATGCTCATGCCGCGTCCGCGCACATTCTGGTCCCGCTGGCTGGAAGGGTGGGAAGCCCATCTGCTGGAACGCCGTTTGAGCAAGCAGGACATTCTGAGCTTCTACTTGAATCAGGTGCCCTACGCCTCAAATCGCCGAGGTGTGGCACAGGCGGCCCGTTTCTACTTCGATCGTACACCTGAGACCCTGGACCGTCTGCAGATGCAGACCCTTGCGGTGCTCGTTCGGGCGCCTTCGTTGCTCGATCCCCGCGAGGGACGTGCCGAGGCTCTGCGGTTGCGCGTGAACAACCTGCGGGAGCGTATGGGGGACGATCCCGTGCCGTCGCTCACGCTCGATCTTGCTGCTGCCAGCGCGCCTGTCGACGCCGCTCATTTCGTTCGCGCTGTCCGTGCGCGCTACCAGCGGGGTGATACGTTCCGTACCACGCTGGACGCTTCTCTGCAGAGCCATCTGCAGGCGCTGCTCAGCGAACGTCTCGCGCAGTTGTCCGGTTACGATGTAGACGATGCCGCGCTGCTCGTGGCGGACCATCGCACCGGCGAAGTCCTGGCCTGGGTTGTCGCCTCCAGAAACGATACACGCATCGATGCGGTGCGAACGCCTCGGCAGCCCGGCTCTACGTTGAAACCGTTTGCCTACGGTCTGGCGCTGGATCGTGGTTGGAACGCCGATACGTTGATCGACGATAAGCCGCTCAGAACGCCGGTGGGTCACGGCTTGCATCGTTTCGATAACTACTCACATGATCATCATGGTCGGGTGCCTTTGCGTCAGGCGCTCGGTGCCTCTCTGAACATTCCAGCCGTACATGCCGTTCGATATATCGGCGTGGATCGGTTTCTGTTCGCACTGCGTGACCTGGGGTTGAACACCCTCGTCGAGACACCGCAGCACTATGGCGAAGGGCTGGTGCTCGGCAATGGCGAGGTCACTCTGGAGGCGCTGGTGACCGCTTACGCCGCTCTCGCAGGCGGCGGTAGGTACAGGCCGCTTCGCTCGCTCAGGGATGAACCTTCGGGAGCCGTCACTCAGGTGCTCTCGGGCGAGGCCGCTTCCCTTGTTGGCAACATACTGTCGGACGCCCAGGCCCGTGAACTGGAGTTCGGCAGCAGCAGCGTGCTGTCCATGCCTCGGCAGACGGCGGTCAAGACAGGCACCTCAACGGACCACCGGGATGCGTGGACAGTCGGCTACGACAGCCGCTACGTGGCCGGTGTCTGGATGGGTAACCTGGATCGGCGGCGGACCCGGGGGCTATCGGGCGCCCGTGGGCCGGCGCTCGTTCTGCGCGGCGTTTTTGCGCGGCTCAACCGCGGGAGGGCTTCCCAGCGGCTCTGGCTGAGCCCGAAACTCGCGTTGATCGATGGCGAGTACTACCTGCCCGGTCGATCTCCCGTGAGCGAGGGACGGTTGCCCGAGCTACCCCTGCCGCGGCTCGCTCAGCCGACCGATGGGTTGAAAGTGGCCATCGATCCGCGCCTGCCGGACGAAGCACAGGCGATGTCGTTCGTGGTGGACCATGTGCGGCAGGCAGACCGCGTGCAGTGGCGGTTGAACAATAAACTTCTGAGTGGGCAGGATGCGCGCCTGTCGTGGCCGCTGGTGCGTGGCACGCATTCCCTTCAGGCAGTAATCGTGCATCCTGACGGCGCGCGCTCGGCGCTCGCTCCGGTAGTGTTTGAGGTGCGCTGAATACGGCCGTAAACTCGCCGGATGCTATTTTCAGATCTCAAAGTCATCGACGGTGCGTCTTTCCTGGCGGGCCCGTGTGCGGCGACCATCCTTTCGGACTTCGGTGCCGACGTCATCAAAATCGAGCCGCCCGGAGGTGACCGCCATCGCTCGATCGCGGCAGGCCACCCCAGCGAACATGCCTGGCAGCTCACCGATCGCAACCGCCGTGGAGTGTGTCTCGACATCGCCACGGAAGAGGGCCGTTCCGTACTCTTCGATATGCTGGCCCAGGCCGATGTCTTCGTCGTTAATTTCAGCGCCGGCCAGATGAAGAAGTTCGGCATGGAGTGGGAAGACCTTCGAAAGATCAATCCGCGTCTGATTTACGCCGATATCTCCGCGTATGGGCTCAAGGGTCCCGATGCGGAGCGCAAGGCGTTCGATCTCACCGGCTTTTTTGCGCGTACGGGCATCCTCGACTGGATGCATGAGAAAGACGAGCCGCCGGTGGTTGCACCGGGCGGCGTCGGCGATCACGCAACGGCCATGACCCTGTTCGGCGGCATCATGATGGGGTTGTACCAGCGCGAAAAAACCGGCGAGGGCTGTTTCGTCAATACCTCGCTGGCTGCCGCGGGCACGTGGACCAATGGCCTCAACCTGCAACCGGTGCTGGCCGGCATCGACAATGCCGCGCGACGCGACGAAGAGGGCTGGTCGAACCCCATGCAGAACATCTACACCACGGCAGACGGCCGTCACATGTTCATCGCGGTGCAGAACATTCCGCGCGACTGGCCGAAGCTCGTGAACGTGCTCGAACGCCCAGAGTGGCATGACGACGAGCGTCTGCAGCCGGTGAAGCCTCTGTTCAGAAACCGTTTCCGTACCAAAGCGTTGATTGCGGAGGCGGTGGCCGAAATCGAATCAGCAGAACTCAGCCGTCGGCTCGACGAGCAGGGCATCGTTCATGGACTGGTCAAGCGCAACGCTGAAGTGGTGGAAGATGAGCAGCTCATCGAGAACGGCGTGATCATTCCGTTCGATTCCGGCTTGCCCGGCACCGAGAAGACCTTCGCCTCGCCGATCAATCTCTCGACGCAGGAGCAGCGCGCGCCGAGCAGGGCGCCGAACGTCGGCGAGCATTCGAGAGAAGTGCTCGCCGAGTTCGGAATAGACGCGGCAACCATAGATCGTCTGATTGCCGCTGGGGTGGTCGTACAGGAGTAGCGCCTACCAGAGGTCGTACTTCTGCAGCTCCGCGCGACCGACCACCATGTGGTGAACCTCATCCGGCCCATCCGCGAAGCGCAGATGGCGCATGTCGGTGTAGAGGCCGGCCAGAGGCGTCCATTGAGAAACGCCGGTCGCTCCGTGCATCTGGATAGCGGCATCGATGATCTCGCACACCTTCTCCGGCACCATGGCCTTGACCGCACTCACATAGACCCGAGCTTCCTTGTTGCCGAGAACATCCATTGCTTTTGCCGCCTGCAGTACGGCCAGACGCATGGCGTTGATCTCGATGCGCGAGCGTGAGATCACCTCCACGTTCTTGCCGAGCTTGGCGATGGGCTTGCCGAACGCGACACGGGTACCGGCGCGCTTGACCATGAGCTCCAGCGCCTTCTCGGCTTTGCCGATGGAGCGCATGCAGTGGTGGATGCGCCCCGGGCCCAGGCGCAACTGGGAAATTTCGAAGCCGCGGCCTTCGCCGAGCAGGATGTTCTCCTTCGGCACGCGCACGTTGGTGTAGCGCATGTGCATGTGGCCGCGCGGAGCGTGATCTTCGCCGAACACATGCATCGGGCCGAGCACTTCGACCCCGGGGGTGTCCATGGGCACGAGGATCTGCGACTGCTGCTTGTGGGCCGGCCCGTCCGGGTCGGTCTTGACCATGACGATGCCGATCTTGCAGCGCGGGTCGCCGGCGCCGGAAATGTAGTACTTCTCGCCGTTGATCACCCACTCATCGCCGTCGAGCACCGCGCTGGTGGAGATGTTGCGCGCGTCCGAGGAAGGCAGGTTCGGCTCGGTCATCACATAGGCGCTGCGGATCTCACCGTCGAGCAGAGGCTTCAGCCATTTCTCTTTCTGCTCGGGCGTGCCTACACGTTCCAGGACTTCCATGTTGCCGGTGTCCGGCGCGCTGCAGTTCAGCGTCTCGCTGGCGAGCGGCGATTTGCCCAGCTCGGCGGCGATGTAGGCGTAGTCCAGGTTGTTCAGGCCTTCGCCGGTATCTGCGTCGGGCAGAAAGAAGTTCCACAGTCCGGCAGCTTTTGCTTTTGCTTTGGCGCCGTCCAGAAGCTCCAGCTGACGCGGGTGCCAGCTCCAGCGGTCTTCTTTCTCCGCGTCGAGGGCATAAAACTCCTCGGTTATGGGTTCTACATTCTCTGCGATGTGCTTCTTAACCGCGTCCATCAGAGGCATGGCCTCTTCAGACATGGCGAGATTGAACAGATCGGCTTCTAGATCGGACATACTTCCTCCACAGGTTGGTCCTCTAATTCTCCGGCACAAACATCGCATCAATACCTGTTTTGAGCAATGCCTCAGAGGCAGTCGGGTGTTTTCGGTCTAGGCTTCTCCTAAAGACACGGAAATTCCTCATGGCGCTCGACAATCCGTGGTTCGAAGAAAGTTACCAACGGCTCTTTGGCAGCCCCGTGGTCGGCGTGGTTGAAGATAGCCCTGAGTCCGACTTCTTCTTTCGAGAGTTCTACCGTCGATTTCTTAAGAATTCAGATATCGCCCAGCTGTTTCAAAGCACCGATATGGATCACCAGGCGGCCATGCTGAAGCGCTCCCTGTTTCAGTTGAGGAGTTGCTCGGTTCTCGGCAAACCCTCCGCGGAGCTTGTGAAGCTTGCCCAGCTGCACGAGCGGCTTGATATTGGGCCGGAAATGCTGGACGAGTGGTTCGAAGCACTCATTGATACCGTGAGATTCAGCGATCCTCTGGCCGATGAAGCGACTGCGCTTGCCTGGTGCTGGGCTGTGGCGCCGGGCATTTTCTTCATGAAGTCGTTTCTGCACGGGCGGGGAGAACGTTCATTGGTCGCTGCAGGCTGACCCACCCGGCGTGTTAGTCTGGCCGGTGTGAAACGAACACTTTCGGGCGCACAGGCGCCAGTAGAAATCATCTGGGACGAGGCTGGATTCGCACACGTGTTTGCGGCCAATACCGCGGATGCCTATCGGGGCATGGGGTACGCCGCAGCCTCTGAACGCCTATGGCAGATTCACATGAGCACGGCGTATGCCCGCGGCGAAGCGGCGGCGCTTCTCGGTGAGCGTTTCGTGGCTCAGGATCTGTTGCAACGGGCCTGCAATGTAGATGGTCGACAGACCACCCGGCCGGCAAGTCCCGGCGACTGGATCGCCGAAGCCTATCTCGATGGTCTGAACAGCTTTGTGGACGGGCTCGATGCTCTGCCGCCGGAGTTCGAGCACGCCGGCGCGGAACCGATGCATTTCACGCTGGACGATATCGCCGCCCGCTACCGGTTTACCTCCTGGTTTCAGCACAAGTCCTGGTCCGAAAAGATGTTGATCGGCCGGCTTATGGCGACCCATGGCGTAGACTGGTTCAGAAACCTTGTACGGCGTTTTTCGCCTGAAGACGAAGCCGTAGGCGAGATGCTCAATGAGCCGTTGCAGCAGCTCGATCCGACAGTTTTTGCGCTGGCTTACCCGGAAGCTGCCGGTCGTCCGCCGCTCAGCGGCAGCAACAACTGGGCCGTCACCGGCTCGCTTTCAGTCAGCGGTCGGGGCATGTTGGCCACAGATCCGCACCAGCCTCACAGCATTCCCAACACTTTTTTCTATGTGCACCTCAATGCGCCTGGTTTCGATGTGTTTGGCGCCGCGTTTCCGGGGGTGCCGCACTTCATGATGGGGCGCACGCCTGAGCTTGCGTGGGGGCTCACCACAGGATTCGTCGATACCTACGATGTCTACATCGAGGACGCAGAGCAAACCCAGACTCCAGGCTTTTCCCGCCAGGAGTGCATTGCGGTAAAAGGCCAGGGCGTGCGGCAATTTGAGCTGGATTTTTCGAGGCACGGCGTCCTGCTCGACCGGCTAACAGACTCGCTGGGGCTAACCAGGCCGCAAGAGCGCCGGTGGCAGACGTCGCTTCACTGGTCTCTTGCCGAAGTGCCCACTTCTGCCGGAGCACTGGCGTGCTTGCCTCTTGCGACCGATGCTGAGTCGTTCGGTGAGGCGCTCTACGAGAACGACGTTTGCCCGCTGGTCAACAACATCATCTGCGTCGACCGGCAGGACGGCCTGAGACGATTCATCGCAGCAACGTTACCTGCGCGGGAAGGCGTGACGGGAATCGTACCTTTGCCGGGCTGGGACAGCCGTTACGATTTCCGGCTGTCGACAGAGAAAGAGCTGACCGTCGAAGTGAACCCTGAGAAAAACTACGCGCTCACGGCGAACGACGACACCATGGGAGATGAGGGGCCATACCCGATTCACAACTTCCCGGCTTCCAGCGCCAGGGCCGACCGCATTCGGCAACTGCTCGATGCTGGCGGCCCGTTTTCCGCTCAGCATTTCAAAACCATGCAGCTCGACCTGGTCGATCTCCGTGCCAGAGAGGTGCTCGCGGAGATCCTGCCGATCCTCGACGATAGTGAGGATGACGATGCGCGGCTTGCGGCGAGGCTTCTTGAGGATTGGGATTGTCAGGCTTCTGCGGATTCAGCGCCTGCATGTCTTTTTTACCCATTTCTCGATCGCTTCTGGCCAAGACGGTTCATGCGATCGGTACTCGATGAACCGCTACTCAGCCTCGTGCCGGTTGGCGCACAGAGCTGGAACCAGTTCGATGTCTCCGACTTCCTCGCCGCTCGTTCGCCCTGGTTGGCTCATCGTGGGGTTCTGGAAGCCTCGGTGGTGGGTTGTATGGCCGAGGCCGTAGCCTGGGTGCGAGCACATCTTGGCACTTATCCTGATCGCTGGCGCTGGGGCGATTTGCACCGAATCCGTTTTCAGCATCGCTTGAGCGGCAAGGAGTGGTGGTCGCACATGCGTGTTGGCGATGCTGAATCAGGAGGTAGCGCAACAACACTCAACATGGCCATGCATGTAAAGGGTGAAGATATACCCTTACAGGTCTATCACGGACCGGCATTTCGAATGATCGTCGATCTGGCTGAAGAGGATCGCGTGCATTTCGTCGTCGCAGGTGGAAACGGCGGCAGGGCCGACAGCCACTTTGCTACCAATCAGTTCGATGCCTGGTTGGATGGTCAGTACTTTGAGGTGCGGTTGGACAAGCTGAATATCCAGCAGGCCTTTGGCTGGGAATTGCTCCCGGCTTAGCGGACCCGTCCCGGAAGTGCGCAGCTGCAGACGGATTGCCAGAAATAATCGATGAAAGTTAGTTGAACGTTGTTCACAGATCCGCGTCTGGTGAGTCTGCATACTTCCTGGTAGCGCTTAAGATAGATCATCGGTTTCTGCCTCCATGGGAATCCAGTCAAAGTTAGCTCGCCTGCAAACGGAGGTTTGCCGCACCGATTTTGCGGCTCGAGTGGGTCTGTCGACATCCGACTACACCCGCTTCGTGATCCTCGGTATGGGCCGCACCGGTTCCAACCTCCTGGCGACATCGCTCAGGTCTCATCCTGATGTGCTTTGCTATGGCGAGCTCTTCAATAATGCCCAGATGGGCAAACGCGTCGATTGGGGGGTGGATGGGCACAGATCCACTCAGGCTCTGGCGCAGCTCCGCGAAGAAGATACGGCTCAGTTCATCGATCGCTATCTGTTCGGAAAAAAGCCGCTCAACGTAGCCGCGGTGGGTTTCAAACTCTTCTACTACCATGCTACCGAGGGCAGCACAGCCGAGATCTGGAACCGCATCGAATCCGACAATATCAAGGTCATTCATCTGCGCCGTAAAAACCTGCTCGAAACCCATCTGTCCATGTCCAAGGCGCTGAGCGACCGGAACTGGTCCACACTGAGCAGGAAGAAAGGTGGGCCGGAATCTTCGACGGTCGAACTGTCCTACGACGAACTCGATGCCAGCTTTACTCAGATCCGCGAGTGGGAAGCTGAGTTCGCCCGACGCTTCCCCGAGAGCTTTGATCTGAGCTACGAAGATCTGGTGGCTGATTACGGTGGCCACATGCGCAAGGTCAGCGAATTTCTTGGCCTCGAGTGGTTTCCCATGGCGACGCCGTTGAGAAAGCAGTCCTCGAGGCCTGTGTGGGAAAAAATTGCCAACTACGATGAGCTTGCGCGGCAGTTTGCGGGCACTCACTGGGCTGGATTCTTCCCAGATCCGCAAACCCAGAAGCGATAGATGGTTCCAATCGGCCGTTGATTTGGGTCGAAAGATCGATGGTCTGTGGGAACTGGTTCCAGGCGCCGCGTGTATCAGTTCGCTAGAATGCGACGGCGGCTGAAACGAGCAAAGGAATGAGCGCCGGCGAACGCGATACAGACCCAGGAAAGCGCACGGTTATCTTCGTAGGTGGCACGGCGTACAGCGGAAG
>JAUIKX010000369.1 GCA_030430515.1 Gammaproteobacteria bacterium
GGCCAGCGGCATGAGGAGCGCCCAGTTTTTTGGATCGCGAACGTTGTCTTTGTTCGGTAGATCCACCGGCGCGACGAGTTTGCGGTAGTAGGGGTTGACCACCAGCACCGCGTAGCCGCTTTGCGCCAGGCGCTTTCCCATCAGTCGGAAAGCGGGCCTCAGCCCGAAGATATCGGGCCAGACGACAACGGCTGGGTGCTGCCCCTCGGCGGGGTGGGCGAAGTAGCAGTCGGCTTCACCATCCGGCGTCGGCACCGATACCTCTGACTCGACGATGTCTGCGGCATTCGAGGGCACGGGTATGGCCATGGCAAGCGCACTGGCCGAAGCCATTATGCTGAACCGTCGGCGGCTCAAGCCGTTGTTGAAGGCGCGTTCGTTGTCCTCAAGGGTCTGCTCGTCGCACATGCTGGTTCTCTCTGTCGGGCTCTGTGTAGAGCCCGTTTTAGCACAGTGCCGCGTGTCCCGCTTACTCGCTTTGCTCGCGTCCGGTGGCGAAGTAGAGCAGCGGCGCGATGGAGCCCAGAAACAGCGTCATGACCACCCAGGGCCAGGGGTTGCGGCCGTTTGATCTTGCGTGCGGCACCAGAAAGGTGAGCAGCATGATCAGGGCGATCACCAGATCGAGAAAGACCTGGGCGCCACCCGGGGTCTGGTGGGTGTTGATGATGC
Organism: Gammaproteobacteria bacterium; assembly: GCA_030430515.1. Classification (GTDB taxonomy): domain Bacteria; phylum Pseudomonadota; class Gammaproteobacteria; order Pseudomonadales; family Azotimanducaceae; genus SYFY01. The sequence goes on from JAUIKX010000369.1 coordinate 673, forward strand.
CCATGATGCCGCCGTTCAGAAGTGCCCAGCCGGTTACAGCGAGCAAGGGCAGCAGCAGGATGATCGAAAGAATGCGTCGGTTCACGTTGTTTCTCCTTTTGATTCGCCAACGTGATTCGCAGGTTGCGCGTCGATGAGCCGCTCCGCAATGACGTGGGACGTCATTGAATCCATGTCCTCCAGGCGCTCAAAATGGTGCGAACGTCTTCAGGGGCATGACGCCCATCAGCCGGGAGCACTCATATGACTGCAGCCTCAGCACGCTTTCCAACCCTCTGCCGCTACTGGCGTGGAACCCGTCATCTGTCGCAGCTTGCGCTGGCTGAAGCCGCGGAGATTTCCCAGCGACATCTGAGCTGGCTGGAAACGGGCCGCAGCCGACCGAGCAGAGAGATGGTGATGCGCCTGGCCGAAGCGCTGGAGATACCGCTGCGCGAGCGGAACACGTTGCTGAACGCGGCGGGCTTCGCGCCGCACTACAGAGAGTCATCGCTCGACGAGCCGCACATGGCGCCCGTGCGCGATGCGCTGACCCGGGTGCTCGAACACCACGAACCGTTTCCCGCTGTCGTCGTTGACCGTTTGTGGAACCGCATCATGGGTAACCGCGCGTCGGATCTGATGCTGGCTCTGGGCGGTGCACCGGGAGTCGATGAGGGCCAGCAGCGACCTTTCAACCTAGCCGCAGCAACCCTGTCTGCGGATGGCTTTCGCCGCTATATCGCCAACTCGGACGTGGCTATTCCGCTGTTCGTGCAGAGGCTGCGCAGCGAAGCGCTCGCTTCGGGTGAGGGTGCGGTGATCGCTCATGTCGAAGCGCTGATCGAAGCGGCCGGCGATTTGCCGGAGGCCGCTGCGGCCGCGGATCCCTTGTTGCCGGTACTGCCCCTGGAGCTCGACATCGACGGTCTGCAGCTGAAGCTGTTCACGGTGATCAGCACTTTCGGAACGCCTCATGACGTGACCACCGATGAGCTGCGTATCGAAGCGTTCTATCCGTCGGACGATGCGACGCGGCGTTTCTTTGAGGATGCGGCGGCGGTTTGACGCGAACTCAGCGCCAGGAGTACGAAAGCTCCAGTTCGAACTGATGCATCTTCAGTTCGATCGTCTGAGTCGGGTCGAGAAAATTGGCGCCGCGGATGCTGTTCGCTGGTGCGTACATCAGCGCCACGTGCATGGTGCCACCGTCGCGGCGGTCGAACGATGCGCCCAGGGTCCAATGCTGCTCCATCACGCCGGGCGCCAGGATGTTGAACAATGCATCTCCCTCGGGCAGCGGTTGCTTGCCGTAGCTGTAGCCTGCTCGCCAGACGCCGCTCCGTTTGGTACGCCACTCGAGGCCGGCTTTATAGACGGTCATATCCTGCCAGCCGAAACCGGCCCCCCGGTCGCCGCCGAGGCAGGCTTCGATGTCGTTGCCACCGGCGGTGGGGCACTTCAGAAGGTCTCTCGCTGGGTTGGCGACGGCGGCGATGTCTTCATAGTAAATCCGTTCCGCGTCGATATTTAAGGCCAGCTGGTTGCTG
>JAUIKX010000092.1 GCA_030430515.1 Gammaproteobacteria bacterium
TCCTGGATCATGTCCATGGCGGCGTCGCCCACAGCGGTCATCGTGATCGAGGCGATCAGGAACGGCACGAGTCCGCCTATGAACAGCCCAATGAGCACGTTCGGGTCGCCGATGTGCAGCAGGAAGCTGCCATCGCGAACGAACGCCACCGTTTCCACGTATGCGGCGATGATGGCCAGCGCTGCAAGTGCAGCTGCACCGATGGCGAAGCCTTTACCCATAGCCGCGGTGGTGTTGCCGAGTTCGTCCAGTGAGTCGGTGATGGCGCGGGTTTCTTCACCCAGGCCACCCATCTCGGCGATGCCGCCGGCGTTGTCCGCAACCGGACCGTAGGCGTCAACGGCCATGGTCATGCCAACCGTGGCCAGCAGGCCGACAGCAGCGATGCCCACACCGTAGAGGCCGGCAAGATCGGTGGATACGTAGATGATGGCGCAGATGGTCAGCAGCGGTACCACTACTGATTCCATGCCGACGGCGAGGCCGGTGATCATGACCGTAGCGGAGCCGGTCTGACCGGACTCAGCGATGCGCACTACGGGTTTGGACGAAGTGTAGTACTCGGTGACGAGGCCGATGATGACCCCACCAACGGAACCAAACACCACGCTCCACCAGATGTCGGTGGAAACCTGAATGAAGTTCACGGCGAAGTAGGCTGCCGCGATAAAGAGGATCGGCGTGCTGATCATGCCGATACGCAGGGCCAGAGCCGGTGAGTTGTTCGACTGGCTGCGCACGACACCGATGCCGATGATCGAGCAGACGAGGCCGACCGAAGCCAGCGCCAGCGGCAGGAACATGAGGGCTGCACGCCCTTCGTCTACCGGCAGACCGGACGCCAGCGTAACCACGCCAGGAGCCGCAAGGGTCGAAGCGATGGCGATGGTGGCAATCATGGAGCCGCAGTAGGACTCGAAGATGTCGGAGCCCATGCCGGCCACATCACCGACGTTGTCGCCCACATTGTCGGCGATCACGCCGGGGTTGCGCGGATCGTCTTCGGGGATGCCGGCTTCCACCTTACCGACGAGGTCGGCGCCCACGTCGGCGCTCTTGGTGTAGATGCCGCCGCCGACACGTGAGAACAGGGCAACCACAGATGCGCCCATGCCGAAGCCATGAATGTAGTGCGCATCTTCCGGGTTGCTACCGAAGATGAGGTAGACGATGCCGAGGCCCATGAGGCCGAGCGATGCAACGGCCAGCCCCATGATCGAGCCACCGAAAAAGGCGACCGACAGAGCCTGTGCCTGGCCGTCCTCGTGGGCGGCAGTGGTGGTGCGCACGTTCGCCTTGGTGGCGGTGTACATACCGATCCAGCCGGCAGCGGAAGAAGATGCTGCGCCGATCAGGAAAGCCAGGGCAGTTTTCTCGCCCAGCTCCGAGAAAAAGATCAGCACCAGAAGTACGCCGGCGAACAGCGCGAGCATGGTGTACTCGCGGCGCATGAAGACCATGGCGCCAGTGTGGATCTGGTCAGCGATTTTTTTGACGACGTCGTTGCCTTCGTCGTAGCGCTTTACGAGGCTGAAAATGACCGCAGCGGCCACCAGCCCCACGACACCCAGAACGGGTGGAATGAGGGTTAGTTCCATTTCGTATTTTTCCCCAACTAGAGTTTTCAGGCCCCCTCCGAGGCGTCGCGTATCATAACAGCGTAAGAACGCAGCGCCACCGGGCGGAAAAAGCGTCTAGTCTTGCCTCTATGGACAGAAGAAATCGAAGAATGCCGAGGGCCTCTGGCATGGCCCTGATACTGGCCTCGATGCTGACATTTGGTGAGGTGGCAGCGGAGGATGGTCATCACGGTGAGGCCCACATCTGGCAGGCGCACCCGCAACATCTGTCGCTCGTGCTCGGTGGTACGGACGATGGCGACCGTTCAGCAGAGACGCTCGGCGTCGACTACGAATATCGCCTCAACCACTGGCTGGGTGTTGGCGCGGTGGTGGAGCGGGCGTTTGGCCCGCTCCATGCGGATACCTTCCTGGCGGTAGCGGACATCCATCTGTGGCGGGGTCTGATCGCCCAGACCGGTGTCGGAATCGAGATAATCGACGAGGTAGAGTTCGAGCACGGTCACGCGGTGCACGAAGAGGTCGAGGAAACCGTCTTCCGGCTCGGTGCGCTGTACGAGTTCGAGTTCGGCCGCTGGACCGTCTCCCCGCAGCTTCACCTCGATGTCACGAGTGAAGCAGATTCGGTGGTATACGTTATGGCGTTCGGGCGTTCCTTTTAACGGTTTAACCCTGTTCCAGCAATGAGCGCAGATCGATAATCGCAGCGTTGGCCCGTGCGATGTAGGAGGCCATCACCAGCGAGTGGTTGGCCAGAAAGCCTAACCCGTCGCCGTTCAGGATCATCGGGCTCCAAACGGTATCCTGCGTAGGCTCCAGCTCGCGAATAATTTGTTTGAGGCTGACGCGGGCATTCTTCTTATCCAGCACGTCGCCGAAGTCGTGCTCCATGGCGCTCAGCAGATGGATCAGCGCCCAGGTGTGCCCGCGTGCTTCGAAAAACACGTCGTCGATCTCCAGCCAACTCGTTTTGTATTCCTGCTCGTCGGGTGTTTCTGTTGCCTGAGCGGCGGCCGCGTCGCCGGCCAGATCGATATTGAGCTGGCGCTTGCCGACGCTGGCGCTGAGCCTCTGGGAGAGGCTGCCCAGGCGGGTTTCGACACCCTGCAGCCATTGCTGGAGGTTGTCGGCCCGGGCGTAGAACTGGGCGTCTGTGATCGTTGGATCGGCCAGGCGGCTCAGGTAAGACTTGAACAGCTTCTTACCCTCACGGTACTCGTCCTCAGACTGCGGCAGAATCCAGCTGGAGTTATCGAAGAAAAAGTGGCCCTCGGCGTTCTGCAGGTCCGGGTCTTCCGTCGACTGGCTCTGCGAGCGTGAAAAATCGATGCGATAGGCGCGGGAGGCATCGCGGATCTGGGTGAGCACTCCGAACTCCCAGTTCGGCATATTGTCCATCCACACCCCTGGAGGAAAGCGGTCGTTGGACAGGTAGCCGCCGCGTTTTTCGAGCAGAGCGTCAGCCAGATAGATTACGGTGTGAGTGGTCACATACCCTGTAACCAGCCTCTCTCCAGTGGTGTCGGCATGCTTCTGGGCGATTTCGACCACATCTTCCACCGCAGGCTCGGAATCCCACCACCAGCCCACGAGGCCGGCGCCAAGTAGATAGATGCCGATCACTACACCGCTGATCCTGCCGATGGTGCCCATCAATGTCTCCGTTCGTCCGAGTTGCGTAACGCTTGGGTATCTACGCTGCCAGAATTTCCAGTTCAAAGACAATTACTCCTTTCGATCGCGCGAAACCCTTTTCAGGGGCTATTGAAGCAGATCAGGGCAACCTGCGCGGGACGGCCGATCTCCATGCTTGCACGCACCCGCGCATCGCCGGGAGCGGAATTCATCTGCTGGTACATCCATCGTCCAGCCGCGTCGCTGCCGGCCCGTATCCGCGTGCGGCAACCGAAGAGCTTCGCCGTTCGACCCATGCGCTTGAGCGTCGCCTGGTTATCGTCGCTTCGCATATTGTCACTGTCGAAGGTTTTCACTTCACGGTTTGCCTCGCTCAGCAGATCCACCTGCGCCTGCGTGGGGGCAATGGACGGATGGCCTGCATCGATCAGTCGTGCCCGGGCCAGCATCGAGCGTGCGGAAGCCAGGCGCCATTCATCTGCTGCCTCCAGCGCGAGAGCGACGAAGCGTTCGGCAATTTTTTCGACGCCCCGCAACGCTTCGGCGTTGATCGGGTCTAAGCTGAGGACTTCCAGGTAGAGACTGTGAGCGCTCGGTTCTCCCGGTGCCGCGGTCAGACTGTCCGCCTCATAGAGCCGTTGTGCTTCGTCCAGCAGTGGATAGAGCTGTTCAGGGGGCACGGGCTTCGGCTCAGAAGCCGGCGGCTCTTGTGAAGTTGTTTGACACCCGGACACGACTGCTGCGAGCAGGAGAAGTATCAAATGGACACGTATCACGACGAACAGGGAATCGATGTGTTAAAAACCGCGGCATTGTACGCCTAACGGGCCTCTTTTTTATGCGCGATCTGACTGCTTCCATCGTTCTGCTGGCGTGCATGCTCCTGCCGGTATCGGCGCTCACTTCCGAGTTCTCCGCAAACGATCCGTTCGCGCCGCAGGCCCAGGAGCCGTTGCCGCCGGACGAAGCGTTCGTCTTCAGCCACGCGTTGGTGGGTGATGGCAACCTGCTGCTGCGCTGGCAGATGCCCGACGACCACTACCTTTATAAGCACCGCTTCCAGTTCAAACTCCGCGATGGCTCGCAGCTGACGCTGGGGGATGCACGGATTCCGGCCGGCAAGCCGAAAATTGACGACTGGGAAGGCGAGGTAGAGGTTTACTACCACGAGGTAGAGGTGCACCTGCCGGTAACGGGCAACGGTGAAGTGGGCATAGGCTATCAAGGGTGCAATGAGGCGCTGGGTATCTGCTATCCGCCGGAGCTCAAATGGGTCTCAGTGGGAGAGCCGGCTCCGGCTGAAGGCGCAGTCGAAGTATCTGCCGACGATTCCTTTACCGGCGTTCTGGCAGACAGCGGTGTGATGATGAGTATGGGGCTCTTTCTGCTGGCGGGCATCGGCCTCGCGTTCACGCCCTGCGTTCTGCCCATGGTGCCTATCCTTTCTGGGATCATCGTCGGCGAAGGTGCGACGATCAGCCGTCGAAAGGCGTTCACCCTGTCTGTAGCGTATGTGCTCGGCATGGCCATCGCTTATGCCGTTGTCGGTACGCTCGTCGGGCTTTTCGGTGCGGAGCTTAACCTGCAGGCGAAGCTGCAGTCGCCGCCGGTGCTGACGGTGTTCGCACTGGCCTTCGTTGCGCTGGCGTTTTCCATGTTCGGATTCTACGAGCTGCAGCTGCCGAGCGGTCTGCAGAACCGTCTTAACGACCTCGGCAGCAGGGCCGGCGGTGGCAAGCTTCTTTCGGTGTTCGTCATGGGCGCGCTGTCGAGCCTGGTTGTCTCGCCGTGTGTTTCCGCGCCGCTCACCGGTGCGCTGGTTTACATCAGCCAGACGGAAGATGCGCTTCTTGGCGGTATGGCGCTGCTTTCCCTGGGGCTTGGCATGGGTGTGCCGCTCCTGCTCGTAGGGGCCGGGGGCGGCCATCTGCTGCCGCGAGCCGGTGTCTGGATGGATACGGTCAAAGCGGTATTCGGCGTGCTGCTGCTCGCAGTTGCCGTGTGGCTCATCGAAAGAATCATACCGGCCTCTTTGACGCTGGCGCTATGGGGGGCGCTGCTCATTGGGGCGGGTGTCTATATGGGGGGGCTCGATACCGCTCCGCGCCAGGGCTGGGGACAACTCTGGAAGGCCTTCGGCTTCATCTTTCTCGTTTACGGTGTGCTGCTGTTCATCGGCGCGGCCAGCGGCGCGAAAGATCCACTTCGACCGCTGGCCGCGGTTGGTCGTGAGGCCGGCGCATCGATTTCCTCCGAGGCGCATCAGGTCTGGGCTGCGGTGGGTAGTCGCGCCGAGCTGGATGCGGCACTCGCCAGCGCCGGTGGCAGGCCGGCGATTCTCGACCTTTATGCGGATTGGTGCGTCAGCTGCAAAGTCATGGAGCGAAATGTGTTTCCGCAGCCGCAGATCGCATCCCGTTTTGAGCGTTTTGCTCTGCTCAGAGCGGATATCACCGCCAACGATAGGGTGCACAAGGCGCTTCTGGACAGCTTTGGATTGTTCGGCCCACCGGCATTACTGTTTTTCGCAGACGATGGCGCCGAAAGGCGCGCGTTTCGTGTGCAGGGGGAAATGGACGAGGCTGAGCTGGCCGCCCATATCGATAGGTTTCTGGCATCGATCTAGCGCGTATTTTCTGAGAAAATGCCGCGAAAGCGCCACTAAAAGGCAACATGATGGCAAAGATACTGGTTTTGCATGGTCCGAACCTCAACCTGCTCGGTACTCGTGAGCCGGAGGTTTACGGAACGGACACTCTGGCTGACATTGACAATCGTCTGGCGGTTTTTGCGGCAGATCGTGGTCACGAGGTGCAGTGTCTGCAATCCAATGCAGAGCACGAACTCGTGGATGCGATCCATCGTGCCCGGGCGGATGGCGTGGCGCACATCGTCATCAATCCCGGTGCGTTTACCCACACCAGCATCGCACTGCGCGACGCCCTGCTTGGGGTCGCCATCCCGTTTGTGGAGATCCACCTGTCCAACGTGCATGCCAGGGAATCGTTCCGCCAGGTGTCATATCTGAGCGACGTCGCGCGTGGGGTGATTACCGGCCTAGGCGCGGCGGGGTATGAGTTCGCGCTCGAAAGCGCCATGCGGTATGTGGAGGCGAGCTGAATGGACCTGCGCAAAATCAAAAAGCTCATCGAGCTGGTCGAGGAGTCCGGCATTACCGAGCTCGAGGTGCATAACGGTGAAGAGTCCGTGCGCATCGCCCGGCCGCTGTTCGGGGGTGAGCCGGCTGTGGCTGCTGCCGGCCCGCCCGCCGAAGTGACGGCGCCTTCGTCGGGTTCCGGTACGATAGTCGCCCGGGCTCCCATGGCCGGCACGTTCTACGCCGCACCCTCTCCTGAAGCGGCGCCTTTCGTAGGCGTTGGCAGCCGGGTGCGCGCGGGAGAGGTGTTGTGCATCATTGAAAGCATGAAAATGATGAATGAAATTCGCGCCGAGCAGGACGGAGAAATCGTCGGCGTAGCGGTGGAGAACGGCGAGCCCGTCGGATCGGGTCAGGCGCTTTTTCACTTGCGGTGAGCGCCTGGCGTCAGCTCGGCCTCCAGCTCGGGGCAGCGGATTCACTCGAAGCCACCACCCTGCTCGAATCTTCCGGAGCGGTGAGCGTTACAACAACTGCGGCGGGCGACGAGGAGCTGTTCGTTGCGCACGCCGGTGAGGCGGCCGACGGAGAGCGCGTGCTGTGGTCCCGTTGTCGTGTGGTGGGTCTGTTCCCGGGAAGTGCTGATCTTCGCGATGTGCGCGCGCAACTTTCTGCGCGATTCCCTGCGCTGGAAATGGACGAATCTGTACTGACGGAAGACGACTGGGCGCATTCGACGAATGTGCATGGGCTGTCCATGGCGTTCGGTGGGGGCAGGCTCCGACTTGAGCCGCGGCTTTCGCGCGCGCAATCAGAGCCGGATGCGCCGACGGTTTACCTGGATGCAGGTCTGGCTTTCGGTAGCGGCAGCCATCCCACGACCCGTATGTGTCTGGAGTTTCTCGCCGGGGCAGATCTCGAAGGCATGCGGGTGCTGGATTTTGGTTGCGGCTCGGGCATTCTCGCCATCGCAGCAGCCCGCCTGGGTGCTCGTGAGGTCGTTGCCGTGGACATCGACCCGCAAGCATTGTTAGCGACGAAGCAAAACGCCCACTACAATAGCGTCTCCGAAAGGCAGCTTACTGTGCTGACACCGGCGCAGTTTTCTCCTGAGTCCAAGCCATTCGATTTCGTGGTAGCCAACATTCTCGCAAACCCGCTCATAGAACTCGCCCCGGCGCTGATCGGCGCGCTGGCCCCTGGTGGTGTGCTTACGCTCACCGGTGTGCTGCGTCCGCAGGCGGCTGCGGTGGCCGGTGCCTATGAGCGTCTGAAGCTCAAAGAGGCGGATGCCTTGCAGGTGGACGGCTCCACCTGGGTGCGACTCGAAGGGGGATATCGTGCCGCTACCTAACGAAGAGCTGGAGCCGCTCGTCACCGAGTGTCCCCATTGCCACACCCGGTTCCGTGTTTCTGAAGCGCACCTGCAGGTTGCCGGTGGACGGGTGCGTTGCGGTGCTTGCCTGCAGGTATTCGTGGGTACGGATTATCTGCATTGGGACCGGGAGGAGCTGCCTGATGATCGGCCGCCCGATGATGCGCTGGATGAACTGCTCGGAGAGCTGGCAGAAGATGGCGCTGCTGTCGAGGAGCCTGAGCCGTTAGGCGGAGCGTCTCCCCTGGAAGAGGTGGAAGCGGAAGCATTTGAGGAAGCCTCACTACCTGAGGCCGGGGATGAGGAAGAGTACCTTCCTCTGGACGAAGGCTGGTTCGAGGAGCAGCTCGCTGAAGACGCCTCCTTGGAGGACGCCGCCATAGTAGAAGTGGAGGCGTTCGGAGACGAGTTGCTGGCAGAAGAATTGCTGGCAGATGAGGTGCCTGAGGAAGACCCGCTTCATGCCGCGGATGAAGTTGAAGGCCGCTTCGAAGACTCCGTTGATGGCTCCATTGAAAACTCTTTAGAAGAGGGCGTTGAAGACTCTTTTGAAGAGTGCGTTGAAGACTCTTTTGAAGAGTGCGTTGAAGACTCTTTTGAGGGGCAAGTTGAAGACTCTTTTGAGGGGCAAGTTGAAGACTCTTTTGAAGATGAGCTGACCGCGGAAGACCTTCTCGCGGACTTGACCGAGCAGATCGAAGTAACTGAGGAATCGCCCGCTCTCGATGAATCGGTCGAAGTGGATGCTGGGTGGGTCGAGGCTGCACTTCCTGAAGAGGAGGCTTTCGAGGAGTCTGAAGAGGTTTCGCAGGTTGAAGCGCTGGCTGAAGCTGAGGCTTATGTCGAGCCTGAACCTGAGCTGGAACCGGAACCGGAACCGGAACCGGAACCGGAACCGGAAGTACATCCGTCGACAGAGGCAGAAGCCGAAACTGAGCTCGAAGTTGAAACGGCGACCGAACAGGATGCGCGTGAGCCGATCTCTCTGCCGGACGACTTTGCGGTCAGCGATCTGGAGGAGGCGGACGAAGAAGAGGTCGCGCCTCCGCGGCGCAGGTGGCCCTGGGTTGCGGCTGCGATTCTGGCCGTTGGCCTGTCGGCACAGGTGATCTATCTGCTGTTCCCCAGCTGGGAGAGCGATCCGGAGCAGCGTTGGCTCTCGGAGGCTACCTGCGCAGTGGTGGGTTGTGAGCTCGAGCCCTTGCGCGATGTGGACCAGCTTGTGCTCAACAATGTCATCGTACGTAACCATCCAGAGCGGGAGAACGTGCTGGTGGTTGATGTGCTGTTCGTGAATGCGGCACCTTTTGCTCAGGCATTTCCTGAGATTGAGCTCACCTTCAGGTCCAACGAGGGGCAGCTGGTTGCATGGCGCCGTTTCAAGCCGGTGGAATACCTCGCCTCGGAGTTTGCGGAGCGGCAGGAGATTGCGGCCAAGACGCCTGTCCACATATCGGTGGAGATCAAAGATCCCGGCCCCGGCTCTGACCGCTACGAAGTTTCTCTCCGCTGATGTTCGACCTGGCGGATTCGCAACTCAAGATCGGCTCTGTGAGCCTGCGCAATCGGGTGTTGCTGGCGCCCATGGCGGGGCTCACCGATGCGCCCATGCGGCACCTGGCCTGGCAGTACGGCGTCGGTTATACCGTCGGTGAAATGGTTTCGTCCAAGGCGGAGCTCTGGAACACGCCGAAGTCTGCTCATCGGCGCCGCGTGTTCGCAGATTCTGGCCCGAGGGTGGTGCAGATTGCCGGCTTTGATCCGGCAGAGATGGCAGAAACCGCCAGGCGCCACGAAGGCGATGGGGCGGAGGTCATCGATATCAATTTCGGTTGCCCGGCGAAAAAGGTCTGCCGCAAGGCGGCTGGATCCGCTCTCATGGAGCATCCGGAACTGGTGGGGTTGATCGTCGAAACGGTTGCCGGCGCTGTGGATGTCCCGGTGACGGTGAAGATGCGTACCGGGCCCCATCCCGACCGCCGCAATGCGCCGCTGATCGCACGTATCTGCGAGCAATCGGGTGCCGAGGCCGTGACGGTGCACGGGCGAACCCGCGCCTGCCGCTTCAAGGGGGAGGCGGAATACGATACGGTGCGCGCCGTGAAGGCGGCGGTCGGGGTGCCGGTGTTTGCAAACGGCGATATTTCCAGCCGTGCCGAGGCCTTGGCTGTCATGCGTGAAACCGGAGCCGACGGCATCATGCTCGGTCGAGCGGCGGTCGGCAGGCCCTGGCTGCCCGGCGTCCTGGCCGGTCGTGAGGCGCCGACTGACTCTGAATGCTGGGCAACCGTCGAGGAGCATCTGCGGCTCACCTTTGAGGTCTATGGTGAGCGCATGGGTAGCCGGATCGTGCGAAAGCACATGCAGAAATACCTGGCGCATCTGGGGTGCGCAGAAGAAATAAAACGATTCAACGGGCTCGATAGCGCGCAGGCGCAGATCAACTGCATTGCCGAGCTGAAATCCCGTGGCCATGAAAGGGGGCAAACAGATCATGACGATGAAGCCTGTGCGGGCGCTGGTAAGCGTATCCGATAAAGCGGGAGTTCAGGAATTCGCCCGGGCGCTTTCGAGCGCTGGTGTTGAAATTCTATCCACCGGCGGCACTTTTCGAAGCCTGTCTGAGTCCGGCCTTGCCGTGCGGGAAGTTTCCGACTACACGGGCTTTCCGGAGATGATGGATGGCCGCGTCAAAACGCTGCATCCCAGGGTTCATGGCGGCATTCTGGGCCGCCGGGATATCGACGGTGAGGTCATGTCGCAACACGGTATCGATCGCATCGACATTGTCGTGGTCAACCTCTACCCATTCGCGGCCACCATTGCCCGGGAGGATTGCACCGACGAAATGGCGATTGAGAATATCGACATCGGTGGCCCGACCATGCTCCGCTCCGCGGCGAAAAACCATCGCGATGTTCTGGTGGTCGTAGACCCGGCCGATTACGGTGAGGTGGTCGACGCGGTAAAAGGGGATGGGATCGATCTGGACATGCGGCGCAGGTTCGCGGTCAAAGCTTTTCGTCATACGGCCCACTACGACGCCACGATCTCTCAGTACCTCGGTGCCGATGACGCATTTCCCGGCCAGCTGACGCTGCCGTTCGAGCGCATGATGAGCATGCGCTACGGGGAGAACCCCCACCAGAAAGCGGCGTTTTACCGGGAAGGCCAGGTAAATTCAGGAACGGTGGCTTCGATACGACAGCTTCAGGGCAAGGAACTGTCTTACAACAACATCGCGGATACCGATGCGGCACTCGAGTGCGTCAAGGTCTTTGAAGGTCCCGCCTGTGTCATCGTAAAGCATGCGAACCCTTGCGGCGTTGCGGTCGCCTCCGATCTGCTCGGTGCATACGAAGCAGCTTTTGCCTGCGACAAAACGTCGGCGTTCGGCGGCATCATTGCGTTCAACCGCCCGCTCGATGCGATGACCATGAAAACCATCGTCGATCGGCAGTTCGCCGAGGTCATCATCGCCCCGTCCGTAGGTCAGGACGCGGTTAAAGCCGCTGCCGCGAAAAAGAACATCCGGGTTCTCGAGTGTGGCGAAATGTCGACCGGCTCACGTGGTCTCGAGTTCAAGCGGGTCGGCGGCGGAATGCTCGTGCAGGATGCAGACGAACGCTGCTTCTCGGAAGAGGGCCTGGTGACGGTCTCTTCCCGCGTTCCTTCCGAAGAGGAGCTTCGTGATCTGCTATTTGCGTGGAAGGTAGCCTGGTTTGTTAAGTCCAATGCCATTGTCTATGCCCGCAACGAACAGACGATCGGGGTCGGTGCCGGTCAGATGAGCCGGGTCATCAGCGCGAAGATTGCCGGTATGAAAGCTGAAGAAGAGGGCCTGACCGTGCCTGGCTCTGTCATGGCGTCAGATGCGTTTTTCCCGTTCAGGGATGGTCTGGATGCTGCGGCTGAGGCGGGTGTGACGGCTGTGATTCAACCGGGCGGCTCCATGCGCGACGATGAAGTGATCGACGCTGCCAACGTGCATGGGCTTGCGAT
>JAUIKX010000093.1 GCA_030430515.1 Gammaproteobacteria bacterium
CTAGAGCCCTTCAAGAGCATCCTCGACAGCCGGCTCAGCGTCGACGGTGATGAAGTGGATCGCACGTGGAACCAGCAGCTGGAAATTGGGCTGCTGCAGACCGACGTTCAGCTCAACTGCGAAGTGGCGACCAGGCAGGTAGCACTGAAGCAACTCCTGAAGCTCAAAGTAGGCGATGTGATCGAGCTGGATATGCCGGAGGTGCATACAGTGGAAGTGGGTCAGGTGCCTGCGTTCATGGGTAAGTTAGTTGAATCCAGAGGCAATCTGGCCTTTGAGTACATCGATGATGTGCCGTAACAGCGGCGAAGTGGAGAGATTGAGGGAATCATGTCAGAAGAAAATGCAGTAGAAGATCAGACGAACGCGCAATCCGCTGAGGCTGCTGGAGAAAACAGCAGTGGAGAGACACCGTTGCAGCGGGAGGCCAGCCGCCCGCAGAACCTGGAAGTGGTGCTGGACATACCCGTTCGGCTTTCCATGGAGGTCGGCAACACCAACATCAGTATCCGTAAGCTGCTGAAGCTGAACAAGGGCTCCATCGTCGAACTCTCGCGGATGGCGGGAGAGCCGCTGGATGTCATGGTCAACGGTACCCTCATCGCCCATGGCGAAGTGGTCGTCGTTAACGACAAGTTCGGCGTCCGTCTGCTGGACGTCATCAGTCCGGAACAGCGCATTCAGAGCATCAACTGATGGCTGAGAACGCACTCACGATGGTGCTCGCCCTGGTGGCTATCGTCGCCATCATTTTTGCGCTGTCGATCGTCGTTCGCAGGTTGCAGGGCGTACGGACGCAGCAGTCTTCCGGGATCGAGCTGATAACCAGCCGGATGCTGGGCCCCAAAGAGCGCCTGCTGCTCGTTCAGGTCGGTCGTCGCCAGATACTCGTGGGTATGAACACTCAATGTATCAATGCGCTGGCGGAGTTCGATGCTGCCGAGCAGACGTTCGATGATGCGCTGCAGGCTGCTGTGGTTGGTGAGGCGCACGGATCGCAAGCGCGCGGCGCCGGAGAGCACGCCGCATGAAACGCGCTTTCGGCTTCATCCTGATTCTGGCATTTCCTGTTGCTGCGCTTGCAGCGCCAGAGATTCCGGCCGTCACCGTGACGGGCTCAGAGGACGGCGAGAACTACAGCATCAGCCTGCAGATTCTTGCGGTCATGACGGCTCTGACCCTGCTGCCGTCAGCGGTGATCATGCTGACTTCATTCACACGAATCATTGTTGTGTTTGCCATTCTCAGGCAGGCCATCGGTATGCAGTCAACGCCTTCCAACCAGATTCTCGTGGGGCTTGCGCTTTTTCTGTCCATATTCGTCATGACGCCGGTTCTGGAGGAAGTGAACGAAGTGGCGCTGCAACCCTATCTCGAGGAAAGCATGTCACCGCAGGAAGCGCTTGCGGCTGCGGCAGTGCCCCTGAAGCAGTTCATGTACAGCCAGACACGGGAAGGTGACCTGGATCTTTTTGTTGGTCTGTCAGGTACGTCCGTCGAGGGAGAAACGGAAGCAGAGGTGATCGATGCAATCGACTTCTTCGTGCTCGTGCCCGCCTTCATGACCAGCGAGCTCAAAACCGCATTTCAGATCGGCTTCATGCTCTTCATCCCGTTTCTGGTCATCGACATGGTGGTTGCAAGCGTACTGATGTCCATGGGTATGATGATGCTTTCCCCGCTCATCATTTCCCTGCCGTTCAAAATCATGCTGTTCGTCATGGTTGATGGCTGGGTGATGATCATGGGGACGCTTGCGAACAGTTTCGGAGTCTTTACATGACTCCTGGTGATGCGCTCGGCTTTTTTGGTGACGCGCTGCTGCTCGTTGTCATGATGGTCGGTGTACTCGTGGTGCCGAGCCTTCTGGTCGGGCTGGTCGTTTCGGTGTTTCAGGCGGCGACCCAGATCAACGAGCAGACGCTGTCTTTTCTACCCAGACTGATCGCAACTCTGGTCGCGTTGATGCTGGCAGGCCCCTGGCTGCTGACCTCTTTGATGGATTTCACATCAACGCTGGTCACGAAAATTCCGTATGTGGTGGGCTGATCGTGGTTCTGCCGATGGAAGAGATCATCGAGTGGTTCAGCCAGGTTTTCTGGACGTTCCTGCGTATCGGCGGGTTTCTCATGGTGGTGCCGGTGTTCGGCAATCAGCTGGTTCCCCGCAGAATCAGAGCCGCTCTCGCAATGGTCATTTCAGTGGCCATCGCGCCGATGATGCCTCATGACCTTCCGGTGCTTTCTGATTTTGATCTCGGCGTGCTGCTGCAGGGTGCGTTGCAGCTTTTCGCCGGTATCACTTTGGGTTTCGCGGCGGTGATGTTTTTTCAGCTCTTCATCATCGCCGGGCAGTTCATCGGCATGCAGATGGGGCTTGGATTTGCGGCGATGGTCGATCCGGGCAATGGCGTTCAGGTTACTGTCTGGAGCCAGTTTTTTCTCATGCTCGTGACGCTCCTGTTCATCAGCATGAACGGTCATCTGGTGCTGCTTGAAGTGCTTGTGCTGGGGTTTTCCGAGTACAAGTTCGGTGTCTCGATACCGCTCAGCGAACTGGCGGGCGAGATCGTGCGTTTCGGCGGATGGATGTTTGTTGGCGGCGCGCTAGTAGCGCTCCCCGCGGTAGTTTCTCTTCTGGTCGTCAACCTGTCATTCGGGGTGATGAGCCGGGCCGCGCCGCAGCTCAATGTCTTTTCGCTCGGATTTCCATTTTCTCTCGTTTTCGGGCTCGCCGTGATGTGGATGTCACTGTCGGGCTGGTTGCCACAGTTCGAACGCCTGGCGGGTGAACTGTTTCATCAGGTCAGTATCTGGACGAGTTGAGCTATGGCGGAAGAGAACGAAGGTCAGGAAAAGACAGAAGAGGCGACCCCGCGCAAAAAAGAGAAAGCGCGGGAGGAAGGCCAGGCCGTACGCTCCCGGGAGCTGAATACGATGGTGCTCGTCACGCTGGGGGCTGCCGGACTTCTGGTGTTCGTACCCTGGAGCAGCCGCCAGATGATGCAGCTTACCCAGACGGTGTTCGAGCGGGCTGCGACGCCGGAAGGCCGGTTGCTTGAGACTCTGGGCATGGCGGCAACAGCCGCGCTGCAGTTCGTGAGCCCGTTTCTGGTGACGGCGTTTTTTGCCGGCCTGATTTCATCGGTTGCCGTTGGTGGATTTCTCTTCTCCATGAAGGCGATTCAATTCAAGGCATCAAGAATCAACCCGTTGTCGGGCTTGAAGCGGATGTTCTCCGCAAAGTCCGTTGTGGAGCTTGCCAAGTCCATCGCCAAAGTGGCTCTGGTCACCGGTGTGGCCGTGCTCGTTCTCGGCAGTACGCTTGATCAGCTGATGAATATCGGCCGTCTGCCCATCGTTGAAGCGATCGAGGAAGGGGTGAGCATCGTCGGCATTGCGCTGCTGCTCATCGGCTGCGCGCTGATCATCGTTGCTGCCATCGACGTGCCGTTTCAGATACACGAGCAGGCGAAGCAACTGAAGATGACCCGCCAGGAAGTCAAAGACGAGATGAAGGACAGCGAAGGTAAGCCTGAAGTTCGCTCTCGTATACGACAGGTGCAGCAGGAAATAGCGAATCGGCGGATGCTTGCTGACGTTGCGGAAGCCGACGTGGTGATCACCAACCCCGAACATTTTTCGGTCGCTGTCAGCTACGACTCCGCGAGTCACGGCGCCCCAGTCGTTGTGGCAGCCGGTGTGGATTTCATGGCGATGCGCATCCGTGAGGTGGCACGCAACGAAGGGGTGCCTATTCTGCAGTCACCGCCGTTGGCTCGGGCGCTCTACTACGCGGTGCCTACCGGCACGGAAGTGCCGGAAGAGCTGTACGTGGCCGTAGCGCAGGTTCTGGCCTACATCTATCAGCTCAAAGCCTATCGACGTGGGGAAGGCGATGTTCCTCACTACAGAGCCACCCCTGTACCTGAAGCGTTCGAAGTGAACGCGGATGGAACGAAGCCGGAGGATAAAGCCTGATGCTCGAACGCCTGAAGATGTTCAATCTGGGGATCCCGCTGCTGCTGTTGCTGCTGCTGGCGCTGATGACGTTGCAGGTGCCGGTACTGCTTCTGGACGTATCCTTCACTTTTAACATTGCCCTGGCGCTGGTGGTGCTCCTTGCCAGCGTATACGCGCTGAAGCCGTTGCAGTTCGGCGCGTTCCCCACTGTTCTTCTGGTCGCCACCCTGCTGCGCCTGGCGCTGAACGTTGCCTCCACCCGGGTTGTTCTGCTGGAAGGCCACGCCGGGGGTGCCGCTGCCGGTAAGGTGATCGAGGCGTTCGGTGAAGTCGTTGTCGGTGGTAACTACGTTGTCGGGCTCGTTGTTTTCATCATTCTCGTCATCATCAACTTTGTCGTCGTGACAAAGGGCGCGGGTAGGATTTCCGAGGTCAGCGCGCGGTTTACTCTCGATGCGATGCCAGGAAAGCAGATGGCCATCGATGCGGACCTCAATGCCGGCATCATCGATCAGGTTCAGGCCAAGGCCCGCCGGGAAGAAGTGGCGCAGGAGGCCGATTTCTACGGCGCGATGGATGGCGCGAGCAAGTTCGTCAGGGGCGATGCGGTTGCAGGTATTCTGATCCTTATCATCAACATCGTCGGTGGTCTCACCATCGGCATGGCGCAGCACGAGCTTTCTTTCTCTGAAGCGCTGAGAAACTACACGCTACTGACCATCGGCGACGGCCTGGTTGCTCAGATCCCTTCGTTGCTTCTTTCTACAGCTGCAGCCGTCATCGTCACACGGGTGAGCGATGAGAAGGACGTCGGCGATCAGGTGATGCAGGAGATGTTCGCCGACCCACGTGCTCTCGCGGTATCGGCAGGCCTCCTGTTCGTGTTCGGGGTGGTTCCCGGTATGCCCCACGTTGCATTTCTCAGTCTTGCGGCTCTGGCTGGCGCGGGTGCGTTTCTGATCGCCCGGCGCAACGAGACGCCCACGGGTGTCGAAGAGGTCGTCGAGGAAGAACGGGAAGAAGACGAAGCAAACATTGAGGTGGGTTGGCACGATGTTTCCCCGGTTGACGTGCTCGGCCTCGAAGTCGGCTACCGGCTCATACCCCTGGTCGACAAATCTCAGGGTGGAGAGCTGCTCAAGCGCATCAAAGGCGTGCGCAAAAAGCTATCCCAGGAGTTCGGTTTCCTGGTGCCCAGCGTGCACATCCGCGACAACCTGGATCTGGTTGCCAACGCGTACCGGATATCGCTCATGGGCGTCACCGTCGGAGAAGCGGAAATCTATCCCGACCGCTGGCTGGCGATCAATCCTGGAGAAGTGTTCGGGCGTATAGAAGGGATAGAAACGAAAGATCCCGCATTCGGGCTCGATGCGGTCTGGATCGAGGAAAGCGGCAAGGAAAACGCTCAGTCGCTTGGCTTTACCGTTGTCGACGCCAGTACGGTGGTGGCAACCCATCTCAATCAGGTGATGCAGGAGCACGCGGCAACGCTTCTCGGTCATGATGAAGTACAGAAGCTGATGGAACTGCTTGGTGAGCAGTCGCCAACTCTTGCAGAACAGCTGGTGCCGGGCGCGGTCACACTGTCGGGGCTTTTGAAAGTGCTTCAGCTTCTGCTGGCTGAAAAGATACCGATACGTGATCTGCGTACGATCGCAGAAGCGCTTACCGAAGCCGCGCAATCTACCAAGGAACCGGATGCTCTGGCTCAGGCCGTACGTATCGCTCTGTCCAGAATGATCGTGCAGAACATCTACGGCTCAGAGACCAATCTCGATGTCATCACTCTCGACCCTGAACTCGAGCAGCTGCTGATGCAGGCGAGAAACCAGGGAAGTGACGAGGCTCCAGTTCTGGAGCCGGGAATGGCAGACCGTCTGCAGGAATCCATCCACTCGGCGGCGGAACGGCAGGAGATCGCCGGCAAACCATCGGTGCTGCTCGTCTCCAGTACTGTGCGGGGACTGCTGGCGCGATTTGTGCGCTTCTCGCAGCAGGTTATCCATGTGCTGTCTTACGAAGAGATCCCTGACAACAAGCAGATCACAGTGGTTGCCACTGTGGGTCGCAGCAACTGATGAGGAATGCAAATGCAACAGGCAAATGAAGAGATCCGTTACTTTTCAGGGCCTTCCATGCGCTCAGTTCTGGCTGAGGTCCGCGCCACGTTCGGCAAAGACGCTCTGATTCACAGCCAGGAGCAGGACCACGGTCGGGTGCGGGTGGCTGCGTCCGGAATGCCTGCGACCCGTCCATCGCTGGTTGAGGCTGCGCAGGACGCGGTGCCAGCTCCCCGTCAGCAGCAAATCGAGACAACAGACGAGACGAACAGCATCGATACGGCGCAGGTTCTGCGACCACTCGGTTTCGATGAAGACTTTCTGTCCCGCCTGCCGCGATCGGTCAGAAGCCTCGGGGATCTTGGAAGAGGTATCGCCAAGGAACTCAAGCTCGAATCCGTACTGCCGGCGACGGGCTGCTTCCGCTTCGTTGGCGGTCCCGGTACTGGTAAGTCATCGCTGGTGGTGAATTGGGCCGCGCTGCATCGTCGAAATCACCCATCGATTCCGATCCATCTCGTAAGCACCGACTGTGCCCGTCTTGGCGGCAGTGCCATGCTGGATCGGGCTGGAGAGCTGCTTGATATCAAGGTGCTGCATGCAGATGCGACGAGGCTCGACGAGACCCTGCAGGCGCTGCCGAAAGAAGGTCTCGTGCTGGTGGACACACGAAGCGACGAGACGCTCTGGTATGCAGCGGCGACCAACGTTCTGGTTGCAGCGGTTCCGTATGCTTCCGGGCTGCCGGAGGATGCTCAACTCGAAAGCGCCGGCGCCATTGTTTTGACGCACACGGACCGCGCGCGCTCATTTGGTCGAGCGTTCAGCGATGTGGCCCGATCGAAGCTGACCCTGCTTGCGCTCGGCGTTTCTCGGGACGTACCGGGCGGAATCAGCCGTTGCAGTTCAGACCAGCTGGCTGAGATGGCGCTTCGCGGCATTGAAGAATTCTGAAACAGAACTAGTTTTGTAGAAGAGGGTTCAAACAACTTTTTGACACCCTTAAAACGCAGGGTGTGGCCTGCAGATTACACAGATGGAGCGCGGAAGCTTTGAAACCTATACAAGTCGTCGCCGTTACCGGCGGAAAGGGTGGTGTTGGTAAAACCAACGTGTCGGTCAACCTGGGCGTGGCGATGTCGCGGCTCGGTCGACGGGTCACGCTTCTGGACGCTGACCTGGGCCTCGCCAACGTCGATGTACTCCTTGGCCTCAAACCACGTCATACGCTCAAAGATGTCATGGCGGGCACGCACAGCCTCGCAGAGGTGCTCGTAGACGGCCCGCTAGGTATGAAAATCGTACCCGCCGCGTCAGGACTTCAGGAGATGGTTCATCTGAGCGCACAGCAGCATGCCGGGCTGATCAGTGCGTTCAGCGACATTTCCCACAACATGGATGTTCTTCTGATCGATACTGCGGCAGGTATCTCTGAAGACGTCGTCAGCTTTCTGTGCGCGGCACAGGAGATCATCGTCGTCGTCTGCAACGAACCCACCTCGATCACCGATGCCTATGCGCTGATCAAGGTGCTGCACCAGCGGTACGGCATAGAACGTGCCCGCGTTGTCGCGAACATGGTGCGCTCCGACGAAGACGGCGCTGCTGTTTTCGAGAAGCTGCAGACGGTTACCGAGCGCTTCCTCGACGTTCACCTGATGCATGCCGGTTCCATTCCCTTCGACGATCATATGCGCCGTGCAGTCAGAAAACAGAAGGCAGTGGTCGAGCTTTACCCAACAAGTAAAGTCTCACGTGCGCTGCTGCAGCTGGCCGAAAACGTCGACAGCTGGCCCATTCCGGCGGTCGCTAGTGGGCACCTGGAGTTCTTCGTCGAGCAACTTGTCGCTGACCACAGAGTGGGCTGATGTTGAAACCACCCGTCGCAGCATACGCCGCGAACGAGTGCGGTAGCGAAGGTCTGATAGCCAGGCATTCTAACCTGGTCAAGCGCATTGCCCACCACCTCATCGCACGGTTGCCGGACAGCGTGCAGATCGATGACCTCATCCAGGCCGGAATGATCGGCCTTCTGGAGGCTGCCGCGAAGTACGACGGCAACAAAGGGGCAACCTTTGAGACTTATGCGGGTATCCGCATTCGCGGGGCCATGCTGGATGAGGTTCGCAAAGGTGATTGGGCGCCTCGTTCCGTGCACAAGAACGCACGAAGCATTTCGGAGACGGTTCGCCGGCTCGAGGCTGTGCTGGGCCGTGAGGTCAGCGGGCAGGAAGTGGCCAATGCCATGGGCATCACCATTGATGCCTACAACGAGATGCTCAACGACTCGCGCAGCGCCAGGCTGTTCAGCTATGAGGAGCTCACGGAGCTGGATGATGATGCGGGGATCGTCGGCGAGGACTATGTCGAAAAGACCCACGAAAAGCAGTCCTTTCAGGAAAGACTGGTTGCAGCGATCAAAACGCTTTCCGAGCGCGAGCAGCTCGTCATGTCTCTGTACTACGACGAAGAGCTGAACCTCAAGGAGATCGGTGCGGTCATCGGCGTGACCGAGTCTCGGGTGAGTCAGATCATGAGCCAGGCGACCAGCCGGCTACGTGCCCGTGTATCGGACTGGATATCCAGGGAATAAGCTATGGATACCGTTGCCGTCATCGGAGCAATCGTCGCCGTCGGAGCAATTCTTGGTGGCAACGCCCTCGAGGGAGGTACGTTCGCTGCGCTGATGGATGTCCCTGCGCTGGTCATTGTGCTCGGCGGTACGCTGGGGGCTGTGGTTCTGCAGACACCCAAAGAAGACCTGAAGCGGGCGTGGCTGATGTTGAGATGGGTGGTCAAGCCGCCGTCGGTCAATCTGTCGGCAGACATTCGCACGATCATGACATGGAGCCAGACCAGCCGCCGCGAGGGGTTGCTGGGTCTGGAGCAGATCCTCGAAAGAGAGAAGGAACCCTTTCGCGCCAAGGGGCTGTCGCTGGTGGTTGATGGTGCTGAGCCTCACGCGATACGTCGCATTCTCGAAGTGGATATGGAACGACGCATGGAAGATGCGTTGGCAGGTGCGCAGGTTTTCAACGCGCTCGGCGGCTATGCGCCTACCGTAGGCATTATCGGGGCGGTGATCGGTTTGATTCAGGTCATGGGTAATCTCGCCGACCCAAGCGAGCTGGGACCGGGTATTGCGACGGCCTTCGTCGCCACGATCTACGGGGTGGCTTCCGCCAACCTGTTGTTTCTGCCGATAGCGGATCGCTTGCGCAGCATCGTGTATCGGGAAGCCAATGCTCTCGGCCTCTATATCGAGGGCATGTCAGCTCTCTCGGAAGGTGAGCACCCCAAAAACATCCAGCTTCGCCTGACGAGCTATCTGGGTGCGGCGTGAACGCCGTTCGATTCGTTTCCCGCCGCAAGCGCCTGGAGAATGCGCATAACCACGAGCGGTGGCTCATCTCGTACTCCGACTTCATGACGCTGCTGTTTGGCTTCTTCGTCGTCATGTATGCAATTTCGTCCGTCAACGAAGAGAAGTACCGGGTACTCAGCGATACGCTGGTGAACGTATTTGATGCGCCGGCGAGAAGCACGAAACCGATCCAGGTTGGCCAACCCTCACAAGCAGCATCACCCCATGTGGTGGATGCCAGCGAGGAGCCAGGTTTTGAAAAGTTCGATGAGGGAGACACGGTCATGCGCACCGCGCAGAGCACCGCCGAGTCGGCGCTCGGGGGCTTTGCCGACGATGACGGTGTAACGATCAACAGCAACGATCATTGGCTGGAAATCAGCCTGGACTCAGAAGTGTCCTTCGCGCCGAACGACGACACCATCTCCGCGTACGCACGTGAGTTTCTTCTGGAGATCTCCGAGTTTCTCCTCACGTTTGACCATCCGATTACCGTAGAAGGCTACACCGACAACGTGCCGGTGAGTTCGGGCCGGTTTGCCAACAACTGGGTGTTGTCAGCCGCCCGGTCGGCGCAGGTTGCGCAGTTTCTAACGGAGCAGGGCATTGATCCCGAGCGGATATCTTCGGTGGGCTACGGCGAGAATCATGCTGTAGCCACCAACGCGACGCCGGATGGACGTGCTCGAAACCGGCGGGTGGTCATCGTTGTTGCGCATAACGGCAACCTGCCGAGAAACCTCAATACCGCTCCGGAAACCAGTGCATTCGCCTTTGTACGGCATGCCGAGGATGCAGAGCTGGAGGTGGAAGCGCGACGCAAGGATGACGGCGGACTGATTTTCAGCAACGAATAGCCCGTATTGCGCCAATAAACTGGCACCTTTCGGAATCTCTACTACCCTTCAGTAAGAGTGACAAACCTCCGAGGAGGTGCGGCATGGCAATCGACAACATTCAACGTCCGGCCAGAGCCAGAAGGGTGCTCAAAGAGCGTGAGCGGCGATCGGGCGCTGACGATCGATCGAAAGCATCGCGTTCTGACGGGCAAGAGAAAAAAGTGCCCGGTGGAAGAAAACCCGGGGATCAACACGAGGGAACGATCGATGAACGAGTTTGAGCTGATGAGCACTCTCCATTTCATAACGGAGATCGACCCGGTATACCTGACAGGTGCGGCGTTCGCCGTGGTGCTGCTTGCCCTGACGTCGGCGATTGCGCTGCTGTGGCAGCGGCAGAAGGTTCAGGCTGATCTGGTCGGGCGGCTGATTGCGGAAATGGCCTCCGCCAGCCGGGACAAGCGGTTACAACGCCAGCGACGGCGCTTCGAAGAAGCGCTGCAGGGCGCTGAAGCTTCTCGTCCCATTGAGCCGATCGCGGAGCCCCAGGTGGCCGAGCCGCGGACCATCACGGCGGAGCAGCCCGCGCTCAGCGAAGGTGAGGATCGTCTGCTTCAGTTCATCCGTCAGCATGAAGCTGAGCCGCTTCACGAACACGCTTGATCATCGCACGGAGGCCGTTGCCTCTGGTCGGGCTCAGGTGGCGAAGCAGGTCCAGGCGGTCGAACAGGCCTTCGATATCGTAGTCGAGAATATCCTGCGGTGTTCTGTCCTGGTAGGCGGCCAGCACGATGCTGATCAGGCCACGAACGATATGCGCGTCGCTATCCAGTGCAAGTGAAAGCTTCTGAGTCGGTTCCTCGTAGTGTGTATGGAGCCAGACCTGGCTCTGACAGCCTCGCACCAGATGATCCTCGTCGCGGTAGCGATCTTCGAGCACCCCCAGGTCTTTGCCCAGATCGATGACGAAGCGGTACTTGTCCTCCCAGTCGTCGAACAGCGCGAACGTTTCCTCGATGTCTTCGACGGTCATCGGTGCAGCAGTCGGGGCGGGTGAGGGCATCAGAACAGGCCGAGCTCGAGCTGAGCTTCCTCTGTCATGCGATCTCTGGACCACGGCGGGTCGAACACCAGCTCCACGGCCACCTCTTCGACGAACGGTACCGATTTGACGCGTCTTTCGACGTCTCCCACCAGCACCGGGCCCATGCCGCAACCCGGGGCCGTAAGCGTCATGTCGATCGCAACGCGCTGGCCATCGATATTGACGTTGTAGATCAGCCCGAGATCGACAATGTTCACCGGTATCTCCGGATCGTACACGCTCGCTAACGCCTCGTTGACCTGGTCAATGTCCACCCGGCCATCGGCCGGCGGCACGAAGGTGAGCTGAATGGGTTCGAGGC
>JAUIKX010000094.1 GCA_030430515.1 Gammaproteobacteria bacterium
TTTTCGAAGCCTACGGCGCCACCGAGGCCGGCAGCACCAATGCCATTACCTCTGAGGAGTGGCTGGCGCATCCCGGCTCGGTCGGTAAAACCCTGGAGCCTTTCGAGTGCCTCATCCTCGACGAAGACGGTCAACAGCTGCCGGCAGGCCAGGCGGGAGAGATTTATTTTCGCGATACCACCGGCCGCGGCATCGTCTACCACAACGATGAGGAGAAAACCCGAGCCGCCCACAGGCAACCGGGCGTGTTTACATTGGGTGAAATCGGCTACCTGGACGAGGAGGGCTATCTCTTCATCACAGACCGTTCCTCGGACATGGTGGTGTCTGGTGGCGTCAACATCTATCCGGCGGAAACCGAGGCGGCGCTGATCGAACACCCGGCGGTCAATGACTGCGCTGTGATCGGCGTACCCAACGCGGAGATGGGCGAGGAGCTCAAGGCGCTGCTGATGCTGGAGCCTGGGCTGGATACGCCGTCGGATGCTGAGCTCGACGCCTTCTGTCGTGAGCGGTTGGCCGGCTACAAATGTCCACGCAGCTATGAATTCGTCGAAGATATCGGCCGTAATGCGATGGGCAAAGTGAACAAGCGTAAGCTGAGGGCGCCCTACTGGCCGACAGATCGAAGCATCGGCTGATGCAGTATTTTCCGAACTATCCAGCGGCCGAGGGGCCTCAGCCGGATGTTTGGGCGCGGGATATGGAGGCGCAGGGATGGCACGGCGTCTGCGCCAGTGATCACTTCTGGGTCGGCCAGACCCGCTATCCGCACGTGTTCGTCGCGGCGACGCAGATGGCCATGGCCACCCGTCGGGTCCGTATCACTACCTCTTTCTGTAACAACCTGTTCCGTTCGCCGGTAGAGTTTGCGCAAGCGGCTCTGGCGCTTCAGCGTGCGTCGCAAGGGCGTTTCGAAGCCGGGCTGGGCGCCGGCTGGGCCGCTGAGGAGATTGAGGCTATGGGCGCGCGGTATCCAGATGGACCGACCCGCGTGTCGATGTATGTAGAAGCGCTGCAGATCGTGCGCTGCCTGATGCGCACCGGCCAGTGCCAGTTTGCCGGCGAGCACTACCAGATCCGCATTGATGGTGAGCAGGCTCTGGGGCCGCTGCCGGAAGCGCCGATCCCGCTGATTGCCTCTGCCGGTGGGCCGAGAGCGTTGCGGGAAGTTACACCGCTGGTGGATCGCGTGGAGGTCAAAGCCAGCGCCAGGGCTACCCGGGGCGGAGCGCTCGACTTCGAGATCATGGCGACGGTCACTGAAGAAGAAGTACGGTCCAATATCGACCGCGTTCGGGCTGTGCGCGGTGATCTGCCCATCGGCATCTTCATTCTCGTCGGCACAGGCGATGATCCGCGTGTCAGCATGTTGCAGCAGGTGCTGGGCCAGAGCTATCTCGGCCGGTTCGTCGGCGAGCCGGAATCGGTGGCTCAGGCAGTGCAGGCGCTTTCGCATCTGGGCGTGGACCGGGTGCAACTGACTGAACTGGCGCCGGGCACCGTTGAAAGCCTGGCACCTTACCTTCTCTGACAGGACTCGAAAGATGTCGAATGTGAGCTACGAAGATTTCACCGCCGTTACCCGCAAGGTCTACGAGTACGCTTACGGTATCGACACCCGGGACTGGGCGCTGTACCGCTCCATCTTTACGGAAATCATCGCGATGAATTTCCACAGCTACAACGGTCAGCCGGAGAGCACGCTGTTCGCTGACGAGTGGGTGGCTTCGTGCCGCACGCTTTTTTCAGGTCTGACTGCTACGCAACACAGCATGTCGAACCCGCTGGTCGAGGTGGCCGGTGAACATGCGCGCTGTCGTATGTACATGCAGGCGGAGCACTTTCTCACCACGGATCAGGGCAGCAACAGCTACGCGCTCGGCGGTTACTACGATGACCGGCTGGTTCGCGTGGACGGTGGCTGGAAGATCGAGGCAGTGACGCTCAAGGTGCTATGGCATCGGGGTAACAGGCACATCATGCAGCTCGCTGTCCAGCAGGCTTAGGGCTTCCTTGGCGCGCTCGCGCCAGAACGCGTCTTCTTCCCATCTCAGTGCTCTCGTAAGCTGCTGACGAGCTGCTGTACGACGTCCGCTCAGGCGATAAGCCTCGCCCAGATACAGGCTGATGCGTGGTGTCCACGGCGTGTTTTCGTGGGCTTGTTCCAGGGTGCTCACGGCCTGTTCGAGGTCGCTCAGCTTCATCTGCGCAACCCCGAGGCCGAACAGCGCATCGAGCCGACCGGGTTCGGCATCGAGCGCGCTTCGGTAGAGCCTGACCGCACCCTGCCACTCCGAACGGCAGGATGAAGCGTCGCGACATCGTTCGATCATTGCGTCAGCGAGTACGACTCTGGCGAGCTGGCCGGTTCTTTCTGCCGGCTGTCCGTTGGACGTGGCCAGCGCTTTCAGCGCGTAGAGCGCCGCCGCGTCGTAGTTTTTCTGGTGTTGTGCGAGAAGCGCCAGACCTGTGTGGGCGATGCGTTCTGATTGGGGTTGCTTCAGAAGCCACTCGAACGCCGGTTGTCCGAACTGCGGGTTCAGCTCGAAGGCTGCGTTACCGAGTATCCAGGCAACCGTCGACGCGCTGATTTTCTCCGATTCGGTGATTGCCGTATCCGGCTCCTGGTCGAGTTTGAAGGTTTGACGTGGCAGCCTGGTTCTTCGCCTGTAACGGGTGAAGGCGTCTTCCAGGCTGCTGAAGTGACGGGCGAATGATCCAGTTTCAGGTTCGCCGGACGCAATGGATCGAAGATAGCGGGCCAGCGTCGCGCGCCGGTCGAGTCCTCCTGCGAGGTGCCCCAGATGCAGCATATGCACCAACCGCCAGGTATCACGGTAGAACATCGCCAGGGCTTCTTCCGGAAGGTCGCTGAGCGTAGTCGTGCCGATGAGCGCCGCCAGGTTCGTGTCTACCTGTCTTCTGCCCGGAGCCCGACCATCGTACTTTGTTGCGCCGCCCACAGTGGCGCTGCGCGCTTTGACCGTCATGCTGGCCAGAAAAGAGGCGTTACCCTCTTCGTACCAGCGGGGCAGCGCGTTTGCGGAGCTCCTGCGAAGCAGGAAGTGGGCGTACTCATGCTGTGCGTTTTCGACCAGATGGTCACCGGTCGCATCCGGAGCAAACACCAGCTGCGTGCCTCTGAGCGAAGAACGCATGAAGCCCGAGTAGCGCTCGGTACCGAATATGGCAACCATGCTTTCGTGGCTGTCGAGCGCCAGGATTTCGCAACGTTCCGGCTGAGGAAACGAGCGCAGTCCCATCCACTGGCTGGCAGCGGTGTGAAACTGCTCCAGAGCAACGACGAGTTGCTGTGCGTCGGTCTGAGGCAGATTGGTCACCATATTGAAGTGTCTGCTCTCGTGGGCGTACCAGTCGTCGCTGATCACGTGGTGCGTATCTGCGGCGGCAACGGCGCAGAGAATGATCGCGATCACGGTGAGCATCAGGCTTTTCATGCGTAGGCTTACGCTAGCGCCAAGCATCTCTGCATGCCAGAGTTACTCTTTAGATGTCGGACATCGAGCCTGTGAGCACCGAGCTGGAAATCAAAGTGGCACCGGGTGCATCGCGCACGCGCATCGCAGGCTGGTTGGGAGATGCTCTGAAAATCAGCGTCAGTGCGCCGCCGGAAAAAGGCAAAGCCAATGCTGCAGTGGTCAAGCTGCTGGCTAAGGAGTTAGGAGTGTCCCCATCCACCATCAGCGTCGTCACCACGCAAACGCCTGCGCATCGATGGTCTGGATGCGCAGACGCTCGAGGCGCGGCTGGAAGTTTACTGAACCGGCGTGGCTCCTTTGCGGCCGCTGGTGCCGGCTACCATGTCCCTGCCTTCCGCGCTGGGCTTGAGAGATGGCTCTCTACCGCGGGAGAAATTGAACGGCTCCGTATCGATGTCTTCCAGTTCGATCTCCCGGTTCAGCACCGCCTGCTTCCATTCCTGGTGGCTGGCCTCGTCGGCATGGAACTCCGGCATCACCTCCCGCGCGAACAGCTCCAGGCTGTCGCAGATGTCTTCATGGGTATTCTTGCCTGCCTGATTCAGCAGAATCACCTGATCGACGTTGGCTTCCTTGAGCTCGTTCAGCCGTTCGCGGATGGTGTCGGGTGAGCCGATCAGTTCCGAGCCGGATCGCTTCTGTCCTTCCGGAGTCTGCTTCCATTCCTGGTAGCGTTCCCAGAAGTTCACCTCGCCGGGTTCGAAGGGTCCTTCTTTACCGTACAAGCGCAGGGCGAACTGAAAGAAGGTCCAGCCGTCAGCCTTGCGCCATGCTTCTTCGTCAGTTTCAGCGCACATGAATCCGGATACCACCGCCAGGTTGGGATTGGTGGCGTAGTCTGTCAGGGGCTCCAGGTGGTTCAGGTAGGTGTTGTAGTAGGCATTGACCCAGGCCCGGGATGCGTCCAGATCGACGAACTTGAAGCAAAGTGCCCCCATGCCGCGGTGAGCCGAATACTTGATGGTGTCGAGTTGCGAGCAGGCCACCCATAACGGCGGGTGTGGGGTCTGCAGGGGTTTGGGCACCACGGCCCGTTTCGGAAAATGGAAGTAATCGCCTTCGTACTCCCAGCCGTGGTTGTAGAACATGGGTAAGGTACAACGCACGGCGTCTTCCCATACCAGGCGTTTGTCGCGGAAGCGCAGGTTGAACGGATGCAGCTCCGTCACCGATGAACCTTCACCCAGACCCATTTCTACGCGGCCGTTCGACACCAGGTCCAGAGTTGCCACGCGTTCCGCGACTCTGGCCGGGTGGTTGGTGGTCAGCTGGATGATGCCGTGGCCAAGGCGGATATTCTTCGTGCGCTGGCTTGCTGCTCCCAGGAATACTTCGGGAGAAGCACTGTGCGAGTACTCCTCCATGAAGTGGTGCTCCACTTCCCAGGCGTAGTCGAAGCCCAGCTTGTCAGCGAGCTCGATCTGATCCAGCGAGTTCTGGAACAGGCGGTGCTCGTCTCCAGCTGCCCACGGGCGGGGCAGCTGGTGCTCATAGAAAATGCCGAATTTCATCTCTCACCCTCCCGATGGTGAAGAGCTGAGTGTGTCATAGGGCGGCGATCTGGGCCAGATCGATCAGCTCTTCATGAGAGCCTGCAGTGCTTCAAGCACCTTCTGCGGATGATCTGCGGCCTTCGCGACCCGTCGCCAGTGCTTGGCCACTTTACCCCTGGGGTCGATGATGACCGTGGAGCGGATCACGCCCATGGTTTTCTTGCCGTACATGTTTTTCTCACCGTACGCATCGTAGCGCTCCATCATCTTTTTCGTCGGGTCGGAAAGCAGGTTGAACGGTAGACCGTACTTCTCGGTGAACTTCTGGTGGCTCTGCGCGTCGTCGGGTGAGACGCCGTAAACCTTTGCACCGGTTTTCCCGATGTCTGCCCATAGATCGCGGAAACCGCAGGCCTCCTTGGTGCAACCCGGTGTGTCGTCGCGGGGATAGAAGTAGAGCACGATGTAGTCGCCCTTGATGTCTTTCAGCGCCACCTTTTCACCGTTCGTGTCGGTGAGGGTGAATGCGGGTGCCGCTTTGCCTTCTTCGATGGCCATTCTCGCTCCGTTTGCAGATGATCGGGCGCCGTATAATGAGGCATCGCGCCGACAGAGTGGAGGGTTGGTGCATGGCTCAGGCAGTGTGCGCGGCTGGAGGCAGGCGCCGGGCGGCTGCGGTAGACTCAGCGTTTTGCTTTTTTACGATTTGCGGGGATTCATGTCAGAAATTCAAAATGCGGTGGTACTGAGCGCCGCGCGTACACCCATCGGTCGGTTCGGTGGCAGCCTCAAAGATGTGCCGCTCGAAGAGCTTGGTGCGCTGGTGGTGAAAACTGCAGCGGAGCGGGCAGATGTGGATCCGGCACTGATCGCTTCCGCGGTTTTCGGCAACGTTCTGCGTACCAAGTCCAACGACTCCTACATCGCCCGGCTCTGCGCCCTCGGCGGTGGCATGGCGAAGGAGTCGAGTGCGGTCACGGTGAACCGCCTGTGCGGCTCCGGCGTTGAAGCCATCGTCAACGCCACGCAGCAGATTCAGCTGGGTGAAGTCGAGCTGGCGCTGGCCGGCGGCGTGGAGTCCATGAGCCGCGCCACCTTTTCCAGCGCCGGGCCGAGATTCGGCACTCGCATGGGGCCGGTGACGCTGGATGATGACATGCTGGCCGCGCTGCATGATCCGTTTGGTGCCGGCCACATGGGTATGACCGCGGAGAATGTCGCTGAAGCGTTTCAGATCGATCGAGAGACGCAGGATGCGTTCGCCGAAGAAAGTCACCGGCGGGCCATCCAGGCCATCGATCAGGGTTACTTTGCGGAGCAGATCGTGCCCGTGCCTCTCAAAACGCGGAAGGGGACGACGCTGTTTGAAGTGGATGAGCACCCGAGACGTGATGTATCTGCGGAAGGTCTCGCGGCTCTCAAACCCGCGTTCAAACGGGATGGGGGCAGCGTCACCGCAGGCAACGCGTCCGGTATCAACGACGGTGCGTCGGCGCTCGTTCTCGCTTCGGAGTCCTGGGCTGAGGCCAACGGCAAGAAGCCGCTTGCGCGGGTGGTCTCCTACGCTCGCGCCGGGGTTGAACCTTCGGTAATGGGTACCGGTCCCATCCCAGCCGTACGCAAGGCCATGGAACGTGCCGGCCTTGCGATCGACGATATGGACGTGATCGAGTCGAACGAGGCGTTTGCCGCTCAGGCCTGTGCTGTCGCCAAGGAGCTCGGCTTCCCCGCAGACAGAACCAACCCGAATGGCGGCGCCATCGCGCTGGGTCATCCGGTTGGCGCGACGGGTGCCATCATTACCACCAAGTGCCTGTACGAACTCGAGCGTATCGGCGGTCGGTATGGTCTGGTGACGTTGTGTATCGGTGGTGGTCAGGGGATCGCCATCATATTTGAAAGAGTAACGGGCTGAGCCGGAGCCAACCCGCAAAACGCTGACTAAGGAAGGAATATGCAGCTTGAATTCGATCAGTCGCAGTTATGTGACAATCACACGTACGCAAAACAGCACGAAGTGATGGGGCACCGCCTGCACGGCGGCTTCGATGAGCAAGGCTGCTATGTTCCGCCTCGATCCAGGTCGCGCTGTATCGCCATGGCTAACTGGACGGCTGCGCTTCGGGAACGGGGTGGTGAGCTTTTCGATGCGGATGCGAGCCTGCTTACCGGACCCCGGATGCCGAATCCCGAGCAGCAGGCGCTGCTCCTGCGTAACGGCTTCACACGCTCCTTCTGGAACACCCTGACGGTTACCGGAAAACTCGAAGCCCGCGGCCGGCTTCTGGCTGATGTGCCGTTTCCCGATATGCAGAAGGTCCTTGTGGAAGACATCGGCGACATGGCGCTGGGTCATCTCAACAAAGGCCTGTTGTGGGCCCACGGCATTGATGAAGGCGGGCAGCCGGATGAGGGTATCGGCGGGCACGATCTCATGTGGTTCGTTGCCCGCGACCTGGTGATTGAACCGGGAAGCCACCCGGACGTGGAACCGCCGGAGAATATTGCGCGGCCGGAAGCCCACCAGCGCTGGATGCCGCAGCTGCCGCAGGAATTCGAAGGCATGCTGAGCCTGCTCATGAACCTGCTGATGATCGAATTCCGGGCGGAGATCGGCTTCTCGGCGACTCAGAAGATCCTGCGCAACCCGCAGCTTTTCACCGATCGTCGCGAAGCTGCCGAGCTGGCCGCAGAGATCATCGAGCGGATCCGTACAGACGAGCTGATTCATGTGGAAAGTCTGCGCATATACCTCGGCGAGCTGCGCGAGCTGACGTTCAAAACTGTCGAGGGCGGCACCATTCCTGCCCGCGAGGTGATCGACCCGTTCTGGCAGGGACTCGTCGATTGGGCCGTGCACGAACAGCCGAGGCTGGCGGCGAAACAGCAACTGGAAGCGCTCGAGCCGATGATCCGTGAGCACGGTGGCAGCGCGCTTTTCGAGCAGTTCATGGCCCTCGGCGACAATCTCGACGGATAGTGGCTTCTTGAAAGGGATGAGGGAGGTGCAGGTATCCGGTCGCGAGCGGCAGGGTGCAGACGCGTTTCATCGCCTGTTGTACGACGGAGAGATACTGTGCTTTCGGTCAATGCCTGAGATGGTGGAGATCGTCGAGCAAACGCGCGAACATCTTCAGGCGCAGTTTCACCCTCATGATCCGAGGCAGATCCACCTGCATCTCGAACACGATGTGCTGGTCGATCGCTGTGCGGCCGCACGCCGTGAATACATGCGCTCGCCGATCATTGTCCGGGCCTGGCAGTCGCTGTTCGGGGCGTTGGGTATGAAGCCTGCCGACTATGGTCTGGATCGTCTCGTGATTCGCTTTCACATACCCGAATCGGCCAGAGGCGATCAGCCGGCCCCACCGGGCACGGCGATGGTGCCGTTTCATCGCGATACGTGGGGATCCAATCTCTATGCGCAGATCAACTGGTGGGCGCCGGTCTATGAGCTCGCGCCTGATCGCACGTTCGCGATGTACCCCCATCTATGGTCTACGCCATTGCCCAACAGCAGTGCGGATTTTGACATCGACCGGACCATCACCAAGCGTCGACAGGGTCAGGCTTCGCGGAAAGACATGGTGCCGCAGCTCACCGATCTGAGCCTGGCGACTGACCCTCATCCGGTGCTCATTGCGCCGGGAGAGGTCATTGCCTTTTCGAGTCAGCACGCCCACGGCGGTCTGCCGAACACCACCGATCAGACGCGGATCTCGCTGGAAACCCGAAGCATCTGTATCGCTCATGAGAATAGCGGCTTCGGCGCGCCGAATGTCGACGGGCAGGCGCCGCAGCGGGCGCCACGGCTATTCAAGCGTATGAGCGACGGTGTCTCGTTAACTGCTCTGCTAACTGAATGAGTTGCCGAAACTGTCGGTAAAGGCCATTTCTTCTGCGGGCCGTCTGGTGATGGGGCCATGACCGCCACCCACCGCATAGCCTATGGGCACATGGGCGCACGTGTACCAGCCTTCAGGGATCTCCAGCAGTTCGCAGACCTGTTTCTCTTCCATGCACAGCAGTGTGGTCAGCACGCAACCCAGGCCCTCGTTCCGGCAGGCCAGCAGGAGATTCTGTACTGCCGGATAGACTGAGCCACCACCGACCACGCTCGGCCGATCGAGACCGGCGTCGGTAATGGCCATCATCGCGGGGTTGAATGTGAATACCGCGATTGCGGGAACTTCGTGCAGGTGGGTGGACAGATAGTTGCCTGCTTCCAGCGCTCTTCCCGACTTGACCCGCTCGTCTTCGGGCATTTTCTCCAGCCGGTTTGCGTAGCCTTCAGCGTATGCATCCCAGAGAGGACGGTAGAGGTCTTCCAGGGTCTGCTTTTTTGCCGGGTCCCGAACGAGAATGATGCGCCAGCCCTGCTGGTTGCCACCTGTGGGCGCCCACGTCGCCGCGGTGAGCACGCGTTTCAGAACGTCCTCGGGTATGGGGTCGGGTCGAAGCCTGCGTACAGCGCGCAGGGTGCTCATCGCTTCGTATATTTCCATCGGTCTGTTCCTTACTTGCAGCTCACGACTTGTAGCTCACGCCCATGCCCGCGCGGACGTCGTTGTTCACCCCGTAGGGGGCAATGGGATAGCGCAGGCCGTTGCGGCTGAGTGCTTCCAGGCCATTGATCACTTTCGGCAGGAAATGCGGTGGTATGGCCATGAGCAGTTCGTCATCCATCACTCCGCCGTAGCGGCGCTCGGCAAAGCATGGAATGGATAGGCTCGGCTCGCCTGTAGCCAGGGCACGCCCCCAGCTGTCGGCGCAGGCGGACTCGCCGACGCAGCCCCACTCGAGCTTTTTGTAGCCCGTGTACTGCAGGCCGTTGATGAACAGAATCATCTGCGCGGGCGTGGCATAGATGAGGCAGATGTCGGGCGGATTCAGGCGGTTTGTAGCGAGCGGGCTCACGGCCATGGCCTCGTACTTGCCATGGGGCACCACGTCCATGGACTCCTGATGCGCGCGGGTGTCTTCCTCGGTGCCGTACCAGACGCCGGTCATCTTTTCGTTGGTGAGCCATTCCTCGCTGCGGGGGGAGAGGCCGATGACGGTGCTGCACTGTGCGCCCACGAGATCTTCCACGGTAATGCCCACGGTCCAACCGTTGCGAGCTGCCTGACCGACGATCTGGTCCGTGGTGTGCACGTCCCTGGGGCGTCGAATGCGCGGCACCGCTTCCATCTCTTCGGCATGCTCGAACAGTTTCATACCGATCGGCGTCGTGCGCAGACGCAGCAGCCGGTTCAGATCGTCGACGACAGATCTGCCGTCGAACTGGCTGAGGTCGCTGGCGATGGTTTCACTCATGGTCTTCCCCTTCCTCGATGAATCGTTCTAACTCACTGACAACGCGCTCCGGTTCGTCGTAGTGAATCATGTGTCCTGAATTCTGAAACGGAACGTGCCGCCCGTGCGGCATGATTGCGGCGCGGGCATCCATTTCGCCTGCCTTGTAGCGTCCGTCGTAGCGGTCGTCGCCGAACATCGGCCCCCAGTAGTCCCAGGCCTGGTCGCCGCTGATGACCAGAGCGGGACATTGCACCTCTTGCCAGAAGCGCTGCGCTTCCTCGTTGTCTGAGCTGACGAATACGGACTCAGCGTGCCGGTCGAAGTTCCAGCGCAGACGTCCATCCTCACCGCGGACGGTCGCTTTATCCGCGATGAACGCGGCGAGCGTCTCTGCCATGCGCGGGTTGTTTCTGATGAGACGCCCGGCTGCTTCCTCGACGCTGCTCATGCCCCGACTCCGGGGTTGCTCCTCGTAGCGGGATAGCAGCCGCTGCCGAAAGCCCATTACCCAGGCGCTGTTGCTTTCCGGAACGGGCAGGTCCGGCGGGCCGAGGCCTTCCAGCAGCATGATGCGCGTCACGAGCTCAGGAAAAACGGCGGCGAATCTGGAAGCGATCTGACCGCCGAGGCTGTGACCGACGAGTATCGCCGGTTTGTCGCAGAGTTCGGTGATGGTGCGATAAAGGTCGTAAATGAAGTGTTCCATGGCGTAAGCGCCGGGCCTGTCGCTGGCGCCATGCCCGCGAAGATTGGGAATGAGGATGCGGTGGCGGTCGGCGAACGGCTCGGCGACATGCACGAGGCTCCAGGCGACATCGCGCAGGCCGTGGATGAAAACCAGTGGCAAGCCGCCTTGCAGGCCGCCGTCGAGAACTGACAGGCGCACATTGCGCACCTGAACGCTCCGCTCCTGGAAATTCGTCATCTGATGCCCCTCCATCTCTAACAGCTTGTTGAAAAATGATTCTGACGAACCATTTTTCAACCACAGCACGTCCTCCGAGGGCGGAAAGCGCTGTGGGACCCAACGACAAATCAATCACTTACGTGATCGATTTGCGCTTGGCCATCCTCCCCTCCGGATCAGGAGGCCAGACACTAGCAGCCTTTTTTTTCAACAGCCTACCAAGCAATGTACCACAGGCGTT
>JAUIKX010000095.1 GCA_030430515.1 Gammaproteobacteria bacterium
CGTGAGCATGGAAATGCTGTCGCCGGTCACCACCACGTGATCAGCAGCGGCAAGCAACGCCATATAAGGGTTTGCCGCTTCACTGTGCCAGTCGTGCAGGTGCACACCCTCAGGCAGCCTGTTCCGTAGCTCATCCACCAGACTACGGGGCGTTCGACGGCTTGTCGTCAAATAAACGGTGCCCTCAGGCCGCTGGCTCTGAACGCTGTGAATCATGGCCAGCACATCTTCGACCTCGAGGCGATATGGCCGCGTAATGCCGCCAAGCATCAGCGCCGTAAGCGGCGTGGGGTGTTCCGCTCGAAGCGCCGCCCCTGCGGTTTTCGCCGCCTGCAGGGACTCATGATTCACATCGATGAGCGGCAGCGTCAGCGCAATCACATTGTCGCGGGGCGGCAGCTGGTACTGCGCCGAGGCGATGATCAGGTCCCAGACATGCAGCCATCGTTTCGGCCGGCCGATGAGCACCAGGCGGGTCCGGCCACCACTCTGCGCCTGCACCCAGAGCGCCGCCATCGCCAGACGACGTCCGCAGGTAATGATCAGGTCCGGCCAGGGCGCTGAAAGTGCCGCTGCGCTGCCCTCTTCCAGATGACGGATCGACGCGTTGAAAAAAGGCTTCTTGAGATCGAGGCCCGGACGGAACTTGAGGTGACGAACATCCACCGGCCAGGGCAACCCGGCGGCAACCGCATCCATCTGCGCGTTGTCGCCCCCCTTGTCACCACGCAGCAGCCACACGTTGGGCGACCGTTCCTGTGTTGCGTCGCTCACGAACTTCCTAACCGACAACGCCGTCCAGCGCATCGCAGGAAAAATGGCGATTACGAATGCCCATCTTGGCCAGATTCTTGCGCTGCTCGAAGGCCAGCCAACTCTTCTCCTGCGTGCACAGAACCCACTGCACGCCCGGGTTGCGGCGCTCCGCCGCCTGCATCTGTCCCCACCACCATTCAGGCGGATAGAGCGTACAGTGCGCATTAGTCCCGTCGGGCAGAATCTTCTTCGCCGGGAAACAGGCTGCGACGGCGTAAAGGAACTTACCCGCGCGAGAGAAGAGATGATCCAGCACCCAGGGGATGTCTTCCGCCGGTATGTGCTCCAGCACGTCGGTGGTGATCACGGCATCGTAACGGTCGTCATACGGGCCGGAGTACGGCTCGTAGCCGGGGTCGAAACAAGTGACGTGCACATCTCCCCAGACATCCATTTTCTTGAACCGCGACGTGGGCGGCTCACCTGCAGCCGGATCGTAGAGCGTGGCTTTACCGCACCCGTAATCCAGCAGCGTCGACGCAGATGTGTGCTCGATTAGCCGGGCGATGGGCTCGATGTGCTCCGTGAGCGAATGGCCCTTGAAGGTTTCCTGGGCGGTATGACCCGTGTCAGGGCGCCCCTCGTCGTGAAGCTCACCGTACATCTCGAGCAGCTCGCCGTA
Organism: Gammaproteobacteria bacterium; assembly: GCA_030430515.1. Classification (GTDB taxonomy): domain Bacteria; phylum Pseudomonadota; class Gammaproteobacteria; order Pseudomonadales; family Azotimanducaceae; genus SYFY01. The sequence continues at coordinate 1,439 of JAUIKX010000095.1, forward strand.
GCGGATGCTCGGGTTGTCTTCAGTGAACAGCGTAAAGCCGGCAGCGTCTGCCTCGGCTTCGAGATCGAACCAGAGGTGCTCCAGGTCGTTCGGCTGGTACCGAAGCAGCTCCGGAAACGGCCGCCACGGCTGACGATGCAGCGTGGTGAAGTGAAGCAGCTTCGAGCGGCCTTCCTCGTACTCGTCGTCACGGGAGTTCCAGCCGCGGTCCATATGCCCCCATTTACCGGCATCGTGCACTCTGGCGCGAAACTGCTTGTGCTTGCTCTGGCCTTGAGCATCTTCCAGCGGCCACAGTTCCTTCAGCGCTTCGCAGTCGAGCAGCATCACCGACGTCTCCCGGTGATCGATGCTCAGCACCGCGTTGCCCTCCATGTCGCAGTCGAAAAGCTCTGCTGGATCGGAGAAGTAGATCTGATCCACGTCGTTGTAGATGGCGCGGCCTTCATAACCAGCAAGCGCCGGAATGGCGTACCGGTAGTTCGTGAAGCCGGTTTTCCACGTGCTGCGGTCGAACCCTTTGAGATTCGACATCAGATAGATTTCGTAGCGACGGGCACGGTTACGGTGTTTGGCGATGGACCAGACGAACACCCGTTCGGCACGGTACTGCGCTGGTTCCGTACCTAGATAGATGCGCACCGGCGGGCGCTCATCCGGCACCACGCCCGCCTCCGGAGCCAGCACCACGAGGCCCGGCTGCGAGCGGTCTCCGGGCGGGCGCTCAGGGTTGCGCTTGAACCATGCGCCCGGTTGGCGGTTGTATGCCCGGGTTTTGAACTTTCCCTTGATGTGAGGCGGTAGATCCTGGGCTTCGGCTGCAGGCGTACTCATCTGGAAATCCCCGTTTCGTCGTTTGGCGCTCACCGCGCCCGTTGTGTTTGATCGTCCTGCCACATTTTACGCAGGACTTCGCCAACCAGCACCAATTCACCTTCATAGGATCGCAGCGTTGCAAGGATGAATTGTGCTTCCAGCGTGCGCTCATGGGCTGGTGTATAGGCATTCGCGGCAGCATTGGCCCCCGCGTAAGCGCCGCGAGGATCACTGAAAAGGTCGATTCCTGCAACGACCAATCGCCGAGGCTTGAGCGCTACCGCAACCGCCAGCATCACCGCGCCGTTGGTCGGCTTGAACGGAGCGAAGGCTTCAGGGTCGTAAAGGTGCGCCTTTTCGGCATTCAGATACGACCGCTTCCCGGGCAACGTCCAAGCCAGGCGCGCAATCTTCTCCTGAGCTTTCATGGAGGGAAATACGTAGAAAGGCTGAGTGCCGCAAGCGCGCACGCTCACGGTCTGGCCCGTAAACACCACCTCCGGGTGCAGAAAGTACCCCCGCTCCCGCCACAGATGGTTGGCACGGAAGAGCGCCGCGTCGCCAACCTCACCGAGCGACGGGTCTTCGCTGGAGGGTCCGTTACCGAGGCAGATGATCGTCTGCGGGTTGCCCAACCTGTCCGCAAGCTCCGAAAGCCCCGCCATCTCGCGGAAGGCCCGATCGAAAAACCACCGCCCGATCGCTGCCGACGCCTCTGGCCGCGCAACGCGGGTGAGCGCCGCGCCGGCCAAGGCCTCCACCAGGGCGTCGAGCTCCGCAGCGTTCAGGCTATGGTCGAGCGTGACGGTGCGCACCCCGGCCACCTCGGCGGCCTGCAGAATGGCCAGATCTGCTGGCTCGGGGGCGCTGGCAATCACCGCGCCCACGCGCAGACGCCTGAGCATATTGAGACGGCAACCGTCGAAGGGAAGCGGCCGGGAGATTCCCAGAACCGGACAGCCGAATTCGCTGCCGCCGCCCAGATAGTATCGATTGATGCGCGGCTGACGATCTGCCAACGCTTCCAGAACATGCTTCACCAACGCGCTGCGGTCGCGATCTATGACCAGCACGGAGCGGCCCTTGCGTACGGCACCGATGCCCAGGTTCCAAGGCAACGTGGCGATAGGGTTGAGCTGTCGCACCGGCAGGCTCATCGGAAGTAGTCCTGCCGGTAGAGCTGCCAGAGAAAAGGCCAGAGATAGATGAGCGGGCGACGGCGCACGCGATCGGGCACCTCGATGTCGCGCCCGGAATGGCGTTCGAGCTTCCAAACCACGTAGTCCAGCCCATCGGTAAACGTCACCACATTCTTCAGCACCCGGCCGATGGAAACGAACTTTCCGGCAGCCGCACGAAGCCGCCACAGGAACCGTCCCCGTCGTCGCTCAGCAATTGTCAGTGGGTTGACGAACATCCCATCATCCGCGGCTTGCAGCCGTGATGCAGTGAGCAATTCGTAGTAGCCCTGATCAGCCTCGAAAACCTGCCGAGGCCGCTCTTCGGACTCGGCCCGCAGCTCGGTGTTGAAGCTTGCCCGAAGACCGGAGGTCCAGAGGCTCCGGGCTGTGGTTTGATCTTCCTGAAATGACAGGCTCGCGCTCATAAAACGGTGCGCGGCCGCGCAGAGACTGTCGAGCACCCGTTCACGCTCCGCTTCATCTGCCGCGTACGCAATGCGGGTAGGCTGCGCGAAACGCCCCCAGAGATAAGGCAGAAACCAGCGCCGCGTGCCGCGATGAAACTGCTCGGCACCGATGACCGTGCATTTGCAGCGCAAGCGCGCATTCTCAGGGCCCGCCTCCAGATAGTAGACGCTGGGCGGCAGCAACCGTCCGAGCCAGCGCTCGAGCCAGGGCAGATGCTGGTAGGAGTCGAGCAATACATACAGATCCACCACGCCGGACAATGTCTGGTCCCGCCGACATGAGCCGTAAAACAGAATACCCAGCACAGCCGGTTCGAAACGATCTCGGGCCGCATCCACCAGGTTGGCGAGCGCCGGAGCCAACGGGCCATCGGCTTCTGCAGCAACGACCTGCCGCAGATCTGCGGACGATCCGCTCATCGCGCATCTCCCAGAGGCAGAAAACGCAGCGGCGCCGTTGTGGTCACCAGGAGCCCGTCGCTGTCGATATCGAAGAACTCCCCGTCGATGGTGAAGCGGCCCGCGGCGCCGATCTGCAGCGCTTGCCGGGAGCAGCTGCGGTAACCGTTTTCGGGTACGAGCACCCCACCGCGCCGGCCCGTCACCAGACGCGGCAGACCTCGTAGGAAGTGTCGGGGATGATCCGCAACCCAGAGCGTCTGGAGCGCACCCTCCCCTTCCGGCCAGAAAGGATGAATACCAAGAAACAGCCGCTCGAGCGTCGAAGCCAGCAACATGTTCGTCAGCACCGTTCGCTTGTCACCCGCAGCTTCGAGCTCCAGAGGCACCGCTTCTGAAAAGCGCGGTTCACGGGTAGCGATACCATAGGCTGCGCGCAGGAGGGCAACGCCCGGCGCACTGGCGCCTGTAATGCCCATTGCGTAAACCCGTTCATGGCAGTACTCGATACCATTCACCACCGCACCGATGCCAAAGAAAAAGCCGCAGCGTTCCCGCTCTCCATCGCGGACCAGCACCATCGGCCGCTCGACAACCGGCACCTCCCGCCAGCGATCGTTCTCAGCAAACGCTTCAAGACGCCGAGCCGCCTTCCTGTAGGACGCGCCTTTACCGTTGATGTCATCTGCCGTCATGTTCGTGGTGCCGCCCGGCAGAATGGCCAGAACCGGCAGATTCTGCTCTGAAAGCTTCAACCGCAGCTGGCTCAGCGCTTCCTGCACCGTGCCGTCACCGCCGCTGATCGCCAGCACATCCGGGTTTCGCCCCATGGCCTCGTCCAGTGCATCCGGCAGCGCCTCGGCGGTAGGCGTATCGAACCAGTGCCACTCTGGATGGCGCTCTACGAGTTCGCCCCACCAGGCGGGCCCGGCACGGTTGCCGCGGCTGTTGGGATTAGTGATGATCGCGAGGTTCAAAACGGTCGAAATGCATGCAGGCGGAGAAATGACGGCGCAATCCTATCAGCAATCGGCACACCGAACGCCGTGAGCGGAAAAAGCCTCACGCTGGCGCACCTGTCCGACCTGCACCTCACCACCCTCCAGGGCGTGCGTTTCAGACAGCTGCTCGGCAAGCGCCTGCTCGGCTATCTGTCCTGGCACCGCCGGCGCCGGCATCAGCATCTGCCTACCGTTCTGGATCGCGTGGTCGCCGAGGCCCGCAAGGTGAGCCCGGACCTGTTCCTGCTGAGCGGCGACCTGACCCACCTCGGTCTCGACAGCGAAATCGCGCAGGCTGCCCGTTGGCTCGAGACCCTCGACGCGCCGGAGAACGTGATGCTGGTGCCAGGCAACCACGACCACTACCGTCACGACACACACTGGCTGGCGAGCGGTGCGTGGGCACCTTACCTGGCGGGTGATGAACCCGGAAACGAAAGCGCGCCGAGCCTCAGAGTGCGAGGCAACGTCGCCCTGATCGGCGTCGATTGCGCGGAGCCTGCGCCGGTTTTCCTTGCCACGGGCCATGTTGGCGAACGTCAGCGGCAGGCACTCGCAGACCTGCTCCAGGCCCAGCATCAGCGTTTCCGCGTGGTGATGCTGCACCACTCACCGTTGCCGGATGGCCACGCATGGCGCAAACGGCTCACCGATGCGCGGGAAATGATGGAAGTGCTCCGCCAGTGCGGTGCGGAACTCGTCGTCTATGGACACGGCCATAGAGCACGCCTCGAGCCGCCTGACCTGCAGACCCGCACCCCCTGCATTGCAGCTGCGCCATCCGCCTCGTTGAACGTCGCAAGACGGGGGGGCTGGAACCTCTACCGCATCAATGAAACTGACAGCGGCTGGTCGCTGGAAGTCGAACTGCACGGATACGATCCCGCAACTGGCAACACCTCGGTGATAGAGGCAGATACCTTCAGCTGGCCGAAGCGATGATACGCTCCGCCAGTTCGAGGTCCGCCGGTGAATCCACATCGATCGCGGCTCTTGGTGCAGACAGCACAAAGGGGGCAAGGCGCAGCCCGGCCCGCTGGCCCAGTGCTTTCAGCCCGTCCTCGAGAGTGAGCGCTCCGAGCAGGTAGCGTAGAAGCGTGGTCTTACCGATCGCCTGAACGATACGCCAGGGCTTTTTCCGGTGCTGCTCCACCTGCCGCCAGAATCGCACCAGAGACACCGCCGACGGGTTCGCGAGGTAGAAAAGATTGCAGCCGCAGAACCGCCCGTCCTTCAGCTTCCAACCAGTGCGCACCGATTCCGGATAGGCACTCATCACATCATCAAAGCGTGCAAAGCCGACGACGATGTCCGCAGCCTGAGCGCGAGCGCCGTCGATGAACTCGGCGAGTATGTCGGTATTGAGCAGAGCATGGTCGATCGTCGTGAGGAGCACGCCGTGATCATCGCGGCAGACCTCAATACCCGCCACCGCGCTTGCCGCCGGTGACGGTTGCGGGGCCACCATGCGCCAGCCGTTGTGCTCCAGCTTCCGGCAGAGGTCAGGCTCAGCAACCTCCAGCGCTGCCGCCGGCCCCACCAGAATTCGCTCGCTCGCAGGAGCGAACGTGTCCAGTGCGGTGGTGACGCGCTCCAGCAGCGGGCGGCCGTGCAGCCGCACCAGCGCTTTGCACGGCAGCCCGGTGTGCGCACGCAACGCATCGTCTTCTCCGCGATCTCCTGCCAGCACGACGACAGAAAGGCCCAAATCATTCATATATGTCGCTCATGCGAGATCTTTTTCAAACATGCGGTAGCGCTTGTTGACCTTGCCACCAATGGTTTCGATGATGTTACGCATGCCCTGGTTGCTTTCGAGGATCCAGGACATCTCCACGCGTTTGAAGCCTTTCTCAGCCGCTTTCCAGCGCACCTCCTCCATCACGGCAAATGCGAGTCCCGGGCCGAACATGGTCTGTTGATACTCCTTGCGCACACCCATCAGCGGCACCCGGCCACTGGTGGGATATTTCACTTTGAGCCGCCAGAGGAGCTTCACCCAGCCGAACGGAAGAACCTTCCCGCCGAGATCCCGAGTCGCCTCATTGAGATTCGGCAGCATGACGATGAACGCCGCCGGGCGGCCGTCGAACTCTGCGATCTGAATGAAATCCGCCGGAATGACCAGGAGCATCTCCTTGGCCACCATACGGAACTCTTCTTCTGTAAAAGGCACGAAGCCCCAGTTGTTGGACCAGGCGTCGTTGAAGACATCGCACATGGCGGCAATATCCTCGTCCAGCCGCTTACGGTCGAGCGCCCGCACGACCACTCGATTTTTCAAGCGGCGCACCATGCTCTTCATCACCCTGGGTGCGTCGAAGGAGGGGTCGATTTCGTAAGCCAGCAGATCCACCGCCTGCTGGTAGCCCAAACGCTCCACGTGCTGAAGATAGTAAGGCCGCCCGTGGGGCATCATCACGTAAGGCGGCGTCTCGAACCCCTCCAACAGAAGCCCCACCTCCTGATTAATACCGAGATTGAAGGGGCCGGCCACACGGGTGCGCCCCTGCTTCAACAGCCAGCTTTCCGCCGCGTTGAACAGAGCATCGAAAACCGCAGGATCGTCCTCTGCCTCGAGGAAACCGAAATACCCGAGATCAGGCCGCCCCAGATCATCGTTCAGCCGTTCAACCTGAGCGGAGATCCGGCCAACTGGACGATCGCCATCCCAGGCAAGAAAGCCCTGCCACTGGGCGTGCTTGAACCAGGGATGGTTGGGTTTGAGTTGTGCCAGACGGTCGAAGTTCAGACCAGCGCGATAATTCGGATCATCTGCATACAAGCCGTGGGGAAACTCCACAAATCGGCTGAGATCGCGACCCGTATCAACTTCCGTACATTTAATAGTCAATTAGCCTGCTCTTATAGTGTAGTTGGAGATTGATTTTTGCCTCTTTTGCTGGTCCTATACGCACCCGGGTGGGAATACTGGAAAAAACATGGGCATTCTTCCTTAGTTTCTCCATTTTTTTCCAGCGTCGATAGCTTTCCCCGATGAACGACAACAAACCATCAGGTAACTTAGCCCGACTACGCCAGATTATGCCCTGCGAAATGAATTCCAATACAGCGGCAGACGCACCAGCGGTAAAACTTTCCGCTACCGCGCCGGCAGCCGCATCAGAACGGACCATGGTAACGGCACTGGACAGCGCCGCCCAGGGTTCAAATGCAATGACGTTCTTCGACGGCCGTGGTGAGGTCGCCACCGAACTGCCGTACAGCGAGCTGCGTCAGGACGCACTCGCGACCGCTCGTCATCTGCTCAACATCGGCGCTCGGCCCGGCGATAAGATCGCCATCGTTGCCGAGACGTGCCCTGAGTTCGTCGTGCTGTTTTTCGGCTGCCAGTACGCCGGCATGGTGCCGGTACCGATGCCCGCCGTCGTCAATTTCGGAGGCGGTGACGCCTACGAAAAGCAGCTCGAGTTCCTGGTGCGCCAATCTGAATCAGTGGCGGCATTTGCCACGCCGGAGTTCCTGCCTCTGCTGAAAAAGGCCGTTGCTGCAAACGACGACCTCAAATACACCGGAACCCTGGAAGATCTCCCCGTAGCCGGCGTCAACGCCAATTACGAGCCGGAGATGCCGGAAATCAAGCCGGACGACATTGCCTACATCCAGTACACATCCGGCAGCACGCGGGTCGCCCGCGGAGCGGTGATCACCCAGCGTGCTGTCATGGCCAACCTCGATGCGATCATTCGCGATGGCCTAGTGCTGAAGCCCGAAGATCGCTTTTTCTCCTGGCTGCCGTTCTACCATGACATGGGCCTGGTCGGTAAAGTGCTCCTCCCCGTGGCGTCGGCACTACCCATCGGTTACCTCGGCACCCGGGACTTCGCCAAGCGGCCCCGCCTCTGGCTGACGCTCATGCATCGCACCCAGGCAACGATTTCCTTCGGACCGCCGTTCGCATACGAGCTGTGTGCGCGACGCCTCCGTGAAGGTCAGGCCAGCGAGTACAGCCTCGAGAACTGGCGCATTGCTGGTGTGGGCGCAGAAATGATCCGCCCGCAGCAGCTCAACAATTTCGCCGAGGCCGTAGACGGCAGCGGCTTCAGTGCTGACGCGTTCCTGCCGTCGTACGGCATGGCCGAAGTCGGTGTCGCCATCAGCTTCGCGCGTCTCAGCAGCGGCTTCACCGTCGATCGCGTGATCGGCGAAAGCTGCAGCGACGGCCTGCACGCCCAACACGTGGAAGACCACGAAGGCGACCCGGCGCAGGTGAAGGAATACGTCAATTGCGGCCGCCCTCTGGCTGGCACCATCATCGAAGTGCGCGACGACGACGGCAGGCTGCTCGAAGACCGTGCCATCGGGCACATCTGGGTGCAGACCCCGAGCGCCATGCAGGGTTACCTCAACGAACCGGAAGCCACCGCCATTGCACTGCAAGGCGGCTGGATCAACACCGGCGACCTCGGCTACAAGCTGAACGAAGAAATCATCATCACGGGCCGCGCCAAAGACCTGATCATCGTCAATGGTCGCAACATCTGGCCGCAGGATCTGGAAGCACTGGCCGAAAACGATTTCGGCATCCGCCCGGGCGGCGCCATGGCATTTGCACTGGAAGAGGTGGACCACGAAGAAGTGGTCATGCTGGTGCAGTACCGCGAGCGCGACGAGCAGATCCGCAGCGACCTGAAGCGCCGCATGGAGGCGCACATCCGCTCCGAGTTCGGCGTCGACTGCCAGGTGCACCTGGTGGATGCGCAGGCACTGCCGCGCACCTCCTCCGGCAAACCGTCCCGCTCTCAGGCCCGCCGACGTTTTCTCGAACGCCGTCTGCTGACGGGCGCGGAAATGAAGCTGCAAGCAACCGCAAACTAGCCGGCGGTCAAAATGCGCCGCATCGCCGTCACTGGCGGCACCGGCTTCATCGGTCGCCACGTTGTGACGCGCGCCCTGGACCTGGGTTTCGCCGTCAACGCACTGACCCGCACAGACAGGCCACCTGAAAGTGGTCTGACCTGGATCCGGGGAGACCTCGAGGACAGAGCCGCACTGGAAAAGCTGCTGCACGACGCAGACATGCTCGTGCACATCGCCGGCCAGGTGCGGGGCGCGAACCAGCAGGACTTCGACTCGATCAACGTCGACGGTCTTGCCCGCACGCTGGATGCGTTCTGTCAGGGCGACCCCACCCGCCCCGTGCTGCTTCTTTCATCGCTGGCTGCCCGCGAGCCGGATCTGTCGTTCTACGCAGGCAGCAAACGGCGAGGCGAGCGCCTCTTAGAGAGTCGCGGTTTACCCAACTGGACCATTCTGCGGCCGCCCGCGGTATACGGTCCGGGTGATGAGGAGCTGCAGCCTCTGTTCGACAACATGCTGAAAGGCCTGGGCGTGCATCCAGGCCACGCCGGAAGGTTCTCGATCATTCACGTCAGCGACCTCACGGCTGCCGTGATGGCCTGGCTGAAGGGCCCCTGCGGCCCGAATGTCCTCGAGCTCGACGACGGCAGAGCCAACGCCTACAGCTGGCAGGACATCCTCGATACGGTTGCTGAGGTCACCGGGCGACGGGTCATCGATCTGCCGCTACCGAGGGGACTTCTGGCGATCGTCGCCCGATTCAACGCCACGGTCGGCCGGCTGTTCGGCCCGCCCATGTTGACCCCGGGCAAGGTTCGCGAGCTCTTTCACGAGGACTGGCAGGCGAGCAACGAAACGATAGCCGAACAACTGAACTGGCGACCGGAAATCTCCTTTGAAGAGGGGATCAGGCAGCTCGCAGCAAAACAGCCGTGACGCGGCTCTCAGGCCCGTTTGCGCTTGTGGGATTTGTACGGATTCGTTTCTCCGGGTGGTCGGGTGTGAAAGACCTTCGACGTCCAATCGTACTGCTCGGGCTGAGACCGGATCAGCGTCTCCATGACGGCATTCATCTCGCCGGGGCTGAGGCTGCCCTCGACCGGCGTGTGAAAGCGCAGCCTGAAGCGGCAGGTTTCGCTATCAAACGCCATGCTCACGGGCACCACCTCGGCCCGGCACGCTTTCACCAACCGATCGAAGGCTTCGGTCGTGGCTTTGGGTACGCCGAAGAAAGGTTCGAAGCTGTGCGCAAGGCCGCCGGCATCTTCGTC
>JAUIKX010000370.1 GCA_030430515.1 Gammaproteobacteria bacterium
AGCGCGACAACTGCATCATCATCTGCGCCATCGAGAACCTCGACCCGATGGGCGTGCACACCGGCGACAGCATTACGGTGGCACCCGCGCAGACGCTCACCGACAAGGAGTATCAGATCCTGCGCAACGCCTCCATCGCGGTATTGCGTGAGATCGGCGTTGAGACCGGCGGCTCCAATGTGCAGTTCGGGATCTGCCCCGACACCGGCCGGGTCGTGGTCATCGAGATGAACCCGCGCGTATCCCGGTCCTCGGCGCTCGCCTCGAAGGCCACGGGTTTCCCCATCGCCAAGGTCGCCGCGAAGCTCGCGGTGGGCTACACCCTCGATGAGCTGGAAAACGACATCACCGGTGGCGTAATCCCGGCGTCGTTTGAGCCTTCCATCGATTACGTGGTCACCAAGATTCCGCGCTTCACCTTTGAGAAGTTCCCGAAGGCAGACGCCAGACTCACCACGCAGATGAAGTCCGTGGGCGAGGTCATGGCCATCGGCTGCACCTTCCAGGAGTCGCTCCAGAAAGCGCTGCGGGGTCTGGAGACGGGCAAGACCGGCTTCGATCCCATGCTGAAAAAAGCCGATGAACGCATTCTGCGTGCAGAGCTGCAGACACCGAGTGCCGAACGGTTGTGGTATGTCGCCGATGCTTTCCGCTTCGGTATGTCACTTGAGGACATTTTCGATCTGACGAAGATCGATCCGTGGTTTCTTGCGGAGATTGAGGATCTCGTCCTCACGGAGCAGGGGCTTGCCAACAAGGCCGCGGAAACGCTCGGACGGGACGAGTGGCTGGCGCTCAAGCGCAAAGGCTTTTCGGATGCGCGTCTAGCCACGCTGCTCGGTAGCGACGAGCTCACCGTGCGCAGTTTGCGCCAGAACGTGGGTGTGAACCCGGTGTACCGGCGTGTGGACACCTGCGCTGCAGAGTTTCCCGCAACCAGCGCGTACATGTACTCCACCTATGAGGAGGAGTGTGAGGCGGCGCCGTCGGATCGCAAGAAGATCATGGTGCTGGGCGGTGGGCCCAACCGTATCGGTCAGGGTATCGAATTCGACTATTGCTGCGTGCACGCAGCGCTGGCCATGCGGGAAGATGGCTACGAAACCATCATGGTCAACTGCAATCCGGAAACCGTCTCCACGGACTACGACACTTCTGACCGCTTGTATTTCGAGCCGGTGACGCTGGAAGACGTGCTGGCCATCTGCGATGTGGAGCAACCCACTGGTGTGATCGTTCAGTTTGGCGGCCAGACACCGTTGAAGCTCGTGGATGCGTTGGAGCGGGCGGGTGTGCCCATCATTGGTACCAGTCCGGACGCCATTGACCGGGCGGAAGACCGCGAACGCTTTCAGGCGTTGATTGAGAAGCTTGGACTGCGCCAGCCGTCGAACCGCACGGCCACGGACATCGAAAGCGGCCTGAAGGGGGCCGGAGAGATTGGTTATCCCATCGTCGTGCGCCCGTCGTATGTGCTCGGCGGCCGCGCGATGGAGATCGTCTACGACGATGATGAGCTCAGGGAGTACCTGATGCGGGCGGTAGACGTATCGAACGACGCGCCGGTGCTGCTGGACCGCTTTCTCGATCAGGCCATCGAGGTGGATGTGGACGCGGTATGCGACGGTGAGCGTGTGGTCATCGGCGCCATCATGCAGCATATCGAGCAGGCGGGCGTGCACTCTGGCGACTCGGCCTGCTCGCTGCCGCCACGCGATCTCAGCCCGGAACTGCAGGACGACATACGCGGCCAGGTTGCTGCCATGGCATTGGAGCTTGGTGTCATCGGCCTCATGAATGTGCAGCTGGCGGTACAGGACGGTGAGGTTTTTGTTCTGGAGGTCAATCCGCGTGCCTCCCGCACCGTTCCTTTCGTATCCAAGTGCATTGGCGTCTCGCTGGCCAAGGTTGCGGCGCGCTGCATGGCTGGGATGAGCCTCGAAGCGCAAGGGTTTACACAGGAGATCCAGCCGCGCTTCGTGAACGTCAAAGAATCGGTGTTTCCCTTCGTCAAATTTCCAGGGGTCGACCCGATACTGGGGCCCGAGATGAAGTCCACCGGCGAGGTGATGGGTACCGGTGTGACGTTTGGCGAGGCGTTTGCGAAAGCGT
>JAUIKX010000096.1 GCA_030430515.1 Gammaproteobacteria bacterium
GCAGCCTCACATGCTGACGATGTGGGACAACCGATGCGTACAGCACTGCGCAAGGGGCGGCTACGACGGTCACCAACGCGTCATGTATCGAACGGTGGTCGCCGGAGATCGGCCTTACTGACTCGCCGCGAAAAACACCAGAAGCGTCATGTCCTGCTCGATCTCGAAGAACGAATGCGCCTCCGTGGCGCCTACGTAGAGCAGTGACCCCGGCCCGACATCATGCTCTTCTTCGCCGAGCCGCATCTTGGCCCGACCTTCAATGACGTAGTAGATCTCGTCTTCGTCGTGAGGCGACTGCATGTCTTTGGAACCAACCGCAAGACGGTAAAGCCCGCAGCTCAGAGCCGGCACATTGAGGAACTCTCTGTACTCAACCGGCGCGTCACCAAGCTTCTCCCTCAGCTCACCGAGATCAAATATCTGCCAGGTATCGTTGCTCATCGACAGTTGCCCATGAGATTGCTCCACGCGTTAAAGCATTCCTGAAACAATAACCAGCTTTGCCCGCGTTGTCAGGCAGTGTGCCTCAACTCTGACCAATCGACGCAAGAAACTCATCGCCGGTCAGACGCGGATGATCACCTGCGAACGCGTAGCCCGTCGGCTTCTCATCCACATAGATCTCACCAACCATGCGAAACTGCTCCGAATCATCGAATACGCCCGTTGCAATCATGTACATCTCAGGATCCTTCAGATGATAGAAAAGGCTGGTACCGCACTGTTTGCAGAAGCCACGCTCCGCCCAATCGGACGACTTGTACCGGCCAAGGTTTTCCTCGCCCTGAAAGGACACGCCGCTGACCGTAGCCGCCATCATCGGTCCCCCGGTCCATCCACGACACATGCTGCAGTGACAGGCGTGGTGTTCAGCGTCCACCGCGTCGGCTGCAAACCTGACAGCCCCGCAAAGACATTTACCGGTTACGCTCATGTTTTTCTCCCACACTGAAATGACAATGAACGCGAATTATGCACCACCCCTCCTGACAACGGACTGTCAGCAGGGCATGATGGCTTGATGGATTTCGCTCTGCACCCACAACTAAGGGCCGACACGCTCGACATCATGACGCTGGAAATCAGTTCGGTGCTGCTGATGAACGATGCCCGCTTTCCATGGTGCATCCTCGTCCCGCGAATCGCAGATACCCGCGAGCTCCACCACCTTCCTGACAACACCCAGGCACAGGTCTGGTCGGAGATCGCGCGCACCGCTGGCGCAGTCGAGACCACCTTCGAAGCACACAAGATGAACATCGCTGCTCTGGGAAACATGGTGCCGCAGCTGCACATACACGTCATTGCGCGCAGCACCGAGGATGCCGCCTGGCCGGGGCCGGTCTGGGGCGTTGGTCAGGCCGAGGCCTACGATGACGCCGAATCAATCCGACGTATCGAGCTGATCCGACACGCTATTCAACGAGCGTGAGGCGGCCTGCCCAGCCCCCGCCTGAGCGGATATCCACAGGTACACGGCGGCCGCCGCGCTGACCGTAATCCACCCGCAGCTCGAACGGCGGCTCATCTTCGTCATTTTCCTGCACCTCGAAGCGACAGAAGCCGCCGCCGTCCTCTTTGAGGGTGAACGCGTAGCCATCACGGCCTGTATGCACATCGTCGAGGGCGGCGCATTCATCCACGATCCACAACGCGGTGACAAGGTCGCTACCCGGCAGGCGCGGTTCGTTCGCCCGACGCTGCCCGTTCTTCACATAAGTCACGTCGCTGCCCGCTACGGTGATGTAGCGTTCCCGCTCTCTGTCTTTGTCGTAGTACTCGTAGAAATCCGTCTGCGGTCCATCGGGCGTCAAACGGCCCCGCACAGAGAACCAGCCTCGTGTTTCCTTGAAAAACTCCATCAGCCCCTTCGAGCGGGCACGCCCTCGCACCTCGTACGCGCCCCCTTCAGCTTCTACCTCCACGACAATGACGCCCGCGTGCGCAGGGCCGACGAAAGCGTCGTACTTCAACACCACCGATTGCGCGTGTGCAGCAAACGACAGAGTCAGCAGGACAATGATGAAAAGCGGTCTGAACATAGTGCGCAAATATGGCATGGCTTGCCTGAATTCACCCTGAACTCGGGCCGGATGCCTGTTCCGGCATGGGTATCTCGTGACCCAGTTCCGGTACATCGTAGCCGCGACGCACCGCCGGCCGCTCCGCGATCGACAGATACCAGCGGCACAGCGACGGGTAGTCCGTGAGGTTCATTTCCTGCCATTCGAAGCGGGAGATCCAGGGCCAGGTCGCCATATCGGCAATGCCATAGCGACCAGCAAGATATTCGGCTTCGTTCAGACGGCGATTCAGCACGCCATAAATTCGACGCGCCTCATCCATGTAGCGTTCCTGAGCATACGGCGCCTTGCCAGGGTTGAAACGGCTGAAATGATGAACCTGACCCAACATCGGGCCAACGCTACCCATCTGCATCATGAGCCACTGCATGGTCAGCCACCGGTCATCCCCCCAGAAACGGTCATGCTTATCCGCCAGATAGGTGAGAATAGCGCCTGACTCCATCAGAGAGCGCCCGGTATCGCGATCGACAATGGCCGGAATCTTGTTGTTCGGGCTGATGGAAAGGAACTCCGGCGTGAGCTGCTGCCCTTCACGGATGTCCACGACCACCACCTCATAGGGCTCGCCAAACTCTTCCAGAGCGATAGAGATCTTGCGGCCATTGGGCGTGGGAAATGTATGCAGTTCAATCATCGGCTCCGATGGTACCGCACTGGTGTGAACCCCTTCACCCTTTGCCAGGCGCAACTTAGGCAAACTACGCCGAAGGACTTCCGGAAGCCAATCGTAGTGCATTCAGAGCAGAACAGGGACCCGCTGCCATGTTTCAGCTGACGCTGTGGGCCATTCCGCCCCTGCTGGCCGCTGGGGTTGTTGCTGCGCTCTACTGGCGCTTGCGACACAACCGCCACGTACCTGGCTCGCATGGTCTGGTACTGCTCATGCTTTCTATTGGTTTCTGGGCCATTGCGCAGACCATCAGCACATTGCTTATCGATGCGCACCTTCAACTGTTCTGCCAGAGAATCGCGTTGATCGGCCTCGTCCTTACGCCAATAGGCTGGATCAGTTTTTCGGTTTCCTACGCCCGCCGGCAGATGCGCGCGCCGCCTATGCTTCTGAACCTTCTCGGCATCATGCCGCTGGCCAGCATTCTTCTCGGCTTTACGAACGACATGCATCAATGGATGTGGCTCGGCGTTGAACATTTCGACATAGACGGCGCTCGTTGGTCTACGTACGTTCCCGGTCCCTGGTTCCAACTGCAGATGGCTTACAGCCTTGCCCTGACCTTCGGTGGTTCCGCCATCATGGCGCACTCGCTGTCTATTTCTCAGTCGGACTGGCGCCCGGTAGCAGCGATGATCGTCGCACCGCTAGTCTGCGTTGTGTTCGCTGTTTTCCATAATTCAGGCCTGAACACCCTGGCACCGCTGGATCTGCGCCCCCTTGGTATTGCGCTCGCAGGATGGATACTGACCCGCGGCGTGCTCAGCTTCGGACTACTGGACAACATACCCGTGGTTCGCGATCGGGTGGTCAACCAGCTCAGCGATCCGGTGGTGGTCGTGAATGCGAACGGCAACATCGTCGACGCCAACGGTGCAGCCATCTCGATGTTCGCTCAGACCCGGGACGAGATCATCGACGCCAGCATCGCCCAGTTCGTTCCCCGCTGGCCCGCGGAGGAAATCGAAGCCGACGGCGCGACCGTCGACGAGATCACCATTGGTGGGCAGATTTTCGATGTGGCGTTTTCCGCCCTGGACCCGGCTGCCAAAGTTTCCGACGTGGTGCTGGTATTCCGTGATGTCACGGTGCGCCGAGAAGATGAGCGTCGTCTGCGACGCATGCAGAAAGAACTCGAACGCATGGCGCACACCGACGCCTTGACCGGACTGCACAACCGCCGCGTATTCATGCAGCGTCTCGAGGAGGAAGTGGAGCGCGTCAGGCGCCATGGCAGCGCTGTGTCAGTGGTGATCTTCGATCTCGACTTCTTCAAGAAGGTCAACGACACCTACGGCCACGATACCGGTGACGTGGTGCTTGTCGCTGTCGCCAAGATCGCTTCCAAGCTGAAGCGGGTCAGCGACGTCGCCGCCCGCCTGGGTGGTGAGGAATTCGCCATGCTGCTGCCGGAAACTGATCAGCAGGGGGCCGTGCAGCTCGCGCAGCGCCTTCGCAAAGCCATCGAACGACACCAGTATCTGAGCCCAGCCGGGGCACCGCTGAACGTAACCGCCAGTATCGGCGTTGCCACCGCGCAACGCTCGGCCAAAGACGTCGAGAAGCTTCTCAGCTCCGCAGACCGCGCGCTTTACCGCGCAAAGAACAACGGCCGGAACCGCGTCTGCTCGATGATGCTCTGATTACTGATCGGCCGGCGTTTCTCCTGATTCTCCAGCGTCGAGCTTGAGCGCGTCACCGTCCGTCAGCATCATTTCGGCGATGTAGGTGGCCATTTCGAACGTCCCGTCGGCACGCGATGAGCGCACATAATAGTCGTCTTCATCGGCATCGTGCGCAAACACCAGAGACAGCGTCCCCTGCGCGTCAACCACCTCGATCGTGCCTTTCTCTTCAGCACCGTCCGGCGCTTTCTCGGCCGCACCGAGAATTCGCATGTTCGTAAACCTGTCAGCAAAGCTTCGGGCAGCATCCTGATCTGCAGCCCTGCCATTCAGCAGCCAGCCTTCCTCACCTCGAGCGAGCACGGATCCATCGGGCAACCTCACCGACTGAATCGGTCCACTCGCAGCAAGCATTGCTTTGTCGAGCCAGTCATCGAGGTTCACCGCTGCCTTGAAGTTGCTGTAGGAAATCGCATAAACCGAATCGCTCCCGACAACACGGGCATGCACACGCTGGTAGCCCGGTGAAGTACCCAAGAAAACCTGCGCCAGCGCGCTGTCCGCCGATTGGAAGTCGATGCGGCGCTGAAAGTTGGCTTCGGTCACCTCGAAACGTTCTGCCGTTTCCCCACTTTCGGAAACCGGCCAGGTCGCGGTCATCCCCCCGAACTCTTCGAGGAATTCGCTGACCTTCAACGCATCCGCAGGCCAGGAGCCCACTGTCCAGCCATCCCCGTCACGAGTGAGCGATACCTCCTGCTCACCGTCGCTGATGACAATGCCATCCACGGCTTCCGGCTGAATATCGATCAGCTTCCCCTGAGCCGCACCGTCCGTTGCACCTGCAAAAAGAAATGTCGCAACGATCAGAAGCTGCAGAGCAAGCAGACCACCCAGCAATCCGAGTCGATTGTTCACGCTTCACCTCCCTGCATCCAGGACATCACGGTACGCTGCTTCCTGCGACGGATCTGACCGTAAACGAGGTAAACCGCCAGAACGCCCAGCAAGGCAACGATGTAGTTCAGATATTCGATGGTGGTCTGCGTCGACGGTTCCATGGGCGGGAGGGTCCGGTTGAAATTGCCTCGCGCACGGATACCCGTGAGGCTGTCGTCTTCGAGCGCCCAATCCACCAGGTTGGCCATCATCTGTACAGTGTTGCCATACAGCATGCCGTCTGCCGCGCCCACCATTCTCAAGGTCTGGTCAGACAGAAAGCCGTTCGATGCAAAGACGAACAGCCGCGCCGACTCCGGTGATTTTTCGACAACAGAGGCAAACACAGGGTCGGTCGCGTCTTCGCTGTCTTCAGGCTCTTCCGGCTGAGTCTCCGCCGCTTCGAGAAGCGGCGACTTCTGCCCCTGGAAGTAGGACGTGAACCGTCCCTGCAAGCCAACGGCCAGCAACCGGCTCGCAGTATCGCCTTCCGGCACGAAGCCGGAGACACCGCGCTCGTCTGCTTTGGGCACGACATCCTTATCGTCGGAGAGCCACGCACCATTCGAAGAGCGAAGCAATTCAGTTACGTCGAACTGCTCCGCTGCGCCATCCTTCAGCTCGATGGGCGACGCCCAGGGCACCGTGATCTGAGGCAGCCCCTGCAGGAACGCCTCGTCAGACATGCCATCAGGTCTGATATCGACAAAGTACGGGTAATCCAGCATCACCAACTCCTGAAAGCTGAAGCCCCCGACCTCGCGGGTGACCGGGACCGGAAATGCGGCATTCTGCGGATCCATCACCAACGACTCCCCAATCGTGACACCGTGATGGGCCAGCCAGTCCTCGAGCCCCGAGGTCTGACGGGCGGCCGTCAGGCTCTGCTGGGCGATGGTCGCGTCAAAGGGCGCGGTGGCGAGCACCACTGTGCCACCACGCATCAGAAACTGATCAACGGCAAAAAGCTGCTTTTCGTTCAGGTTTTCCGCATCGACGACCATCAGAAGCTCGGCACTGGCCGGCACTTCACCTTCCGTCAGGTCTGTGGTCTCAACGTCGAAGTCGCTGGCGAGAAAATCCTGCAGCTGCGTGAACTGCGCTCCCTGCTGCGGCATGTAGGGATTGGTCGGCGCCGGCGGGGCCGGAGCCACCAACGCCATGGATTTCAGAAGCCCGGAGGCAAAACGCTTGAGCCCCTCTTCGATGCCTTTTCTTGTGGCATCTTCCGAAAGTGCTTCAGGAATGGGGATCTGCACCACCGTGTCACCCTGCTTGAGGGTGAGGTAAAAATAGAACGTGTTCGGGTCGAGCAGACTCATCGCCATAGGCTGAAAGCCGTAGCTTGCGGCGATTTCTTCAGCCACCGCGCCACCATCGGCGTCGGGATCTATCAGCTCTGCAGAGAATTTGCCGTCACTTTCGCTCTCAAGGGCACCAAGCACGGTCTGGAGCGTTTCCCGGAAATCAGCA
Source organism: Gammaproteobacteria bacterium (assembly GCA_030430515.1). Taxonomy (GTDB): domain Bacteria; phylum Pseudomonadota; class Gammaproteobacteria; order Pseudomonadales; family Azotimanducaceae; genus SYFY01. The sequence continues at coordinate 6,798 of JAUIKX010000096.1, forward strand.
AGCGCCTCCGGCAAGCGTTCGTCTGAAGACACATAGCCGGTAAAGGAAACCGGATCGGCGATGTTGGCAAACAGCGATCCACCGCCCTGAAAACCGTACAGCACTTTCTTGATGCTGCGGGTCAGGTCGAACTCCGGGTTACGCAGCTGCACATCGAGGTCGGTTTCGCCTTTCGCTTTGACTTCGATCAGATCGCGGAAGTCGAGCACCTCGTACTCATCGCCGTACAGAATCAGGACGTCGAAATACGCGTTGACCAACGCCGATCCGTAACGTTCTTCCACCTGAAACGGAACCGAACGAATACCGTACTTGGTATTTGCCTCATCCTCAGCTTGCGCATCTTTGGCGGGGTCGACGATCTCCACCCGCACACGGCCACCACCTGCCTGTTCGTACTCGCGCAGCAGATCCTTCATGCGCGGTACGAGCGGTGCCAGCAGCGCATGGGTTTTCTCAGAGAAATAGCCGCGGATCAGCATCGGTTCACGCAGCTGGTCAAGATAGGAACGGGTTGCCTGCGACAGGGTGTATTGGCGACCTTCGGTGAGATCGAAACGGAGGCTACTGACGTTAGCCAACCAGACGTTCGCCACAAGAATGTTCAGCACGAGCAACGCCGTACCCGCCTGCCAGGCGCGATGGCGGGCTGTGGGCGCATCATCTGCCCACCGCTCCCGTTCGAGCGCGTAAACATTCAGCGTAAGAAACGCAGCGGCGATCGACACGTAGTAGTAGAGATCGCGTACATCGAGAATGCCGCGGGCAATGGAGGCAAAGCGCGAGCCGCTGCCGAGGCTATACAGCAGTTCGGTGAGCCAACCGCCCGTATAGTTGGTGAGCATCGACGCGCCCAGCATGTAGAACAACCCGCAGACGAGCGCCGAGATAAGGAGCGCAACGATCTGGCTCTGGGATTTCGCGCTGACATAAAGGCCGATGGCCAGGTACGCCGCCCCCAGGAGCAACGCCGCCACATACCCCGCAAACACCGGCCCCCAGTCCAGGTTGGCGATGAACGAGATCGTGAGCGGTAACGGCAGGGTCAACGCCAGCGCCAGCGCCAGCAGCAACCAGCAGGCGAGAAACTTGCCCAGCACAAACTCCCAGGTGCTCGCCGGCAGCGTCGCTACGAACTCAAGGGTTCCTGTACGCCGCTCCTCGCTCCACATGCGCATGGAGATGGCCGAACTGAGGAAAATCATCAGCACAGGCATGGCCTCGAACATCGGCCGGACATCGGCAATGTTGCGAGCGAAGAACGCCTCCAGCCAGAAGAACGTGAAGAGGGTCACCGCCAGGAACAGGGTGATGAAGAGATAACCGGTCGGCGAGGCGAAAAACAGGTTGAGCTCTTTACGCTCGATCTCTCGAATCACTGCAAACTGCATCAGGCCACCTCCTCATTCACCTGGCGGAACACCGTTTCGAGGTCCTTCTGCACCGCGGTAATCTGCTGAACACTGGCACCGCTTCCCACAAGCGCCTCGGTGATCGCTGAGGCACAGTCATCCATGGGACCCGAAACCTGCACCTGCCACGCATTATCTTCGCGAACGACGCCGGAGACCCCGGGTACATTGCGCAGCGTGTTCTCCACAGCATCACCCTGCGCCCGAACCCGAAGGCTCTGAGCGTCGACCAGATCAGCAAGCCGCGCATCCAAGGCCAGGCGACCTGAGCGAAGTATCAGCGCACGGTCACAAACCGCACTGACCTCCTGCATGATGTGGGTGGAGAGGATCACCGTCGCGTGCGAGGAAAGCTCACGGATCAACGATCGCATATGCTGCGTCTGCGAGGGGTCCAGCCCGTTCGTGGGCTCATCGAGAATGAGAAAATCGGGGTTATGAAGTATCGCCTGCGCAACACCCACCCGCTGCTTGAACCCCCTGGAAAGCGTCGAGATCGGCGATGAGAGCTTTTCCTCGAGCTCGGTACTGCGCACCGCTGGCGGCACAGCTTGCGCCGGATCCAGCCCTCGCAGCCGAGCTACGTAAGCCAGATAATCTGCAACAGTGAGCTCGGGATAAACCGGCAGGTTCTCCGGCAGGTAACCAATCCGGGACTGCGCCTGGTCAGGTTGTTCGACAATCGGTACGCCATCCATCAGCACCCGTCCCGCAGATGGCTCCAGATAGGCCGTGAGCATCTTCATGATCGTGGTTTTGCCCGCGCCGTTGTGCCCCAGCAGGCCCACGACTTCTCCCGGCTCGATGCGAAAAGACACATCTTCAACGGCCAGGAAATCGCCATAGCGACGGGTGAGTCCCTCCGCTTGCAGCATCCTCTACTCCTTTACCTCTGACGCTCGCGCGAAGGTAAGGGCATCTCCAGGAAATTCAAGAGGCGAAAACGTATTATGTCGTCATGACAGGATATTTCGACATCGCCGGGCCGGCAGGCGCCCTCGAGGCAATGACGACCGACACCGATACAGATCGCTCGCAATGGGCGGTTCTGTGCCACCCGCATCCTCAGTACGGCGGCAGTATGCACGACGCCGTTCTGAACGTGCTGAGCGATGTGCTCCTGGAACGGGGAATCTCCGTTCTGCGTTTCAACTTTCGCGGCGTCGGCCAGTCCGAAGGGATATTCGATCGAGGCATTGGTGAGGTGGAAGACCTCAAAGCCGCAGTAAGCTGGCTAACGAGCGAAAAGGAACCAGCACGGATGCTGCTCGGCGGCTATTCGTTCGGCTCAAACGTCGCCTGGAGAGCCTGTCAGAATGGGCTGCATCCGGATCTGTTGCTGCTCATCGCACCGCCGGTAGGCGCCATGGACTTCAGCGGCGCCGGCCCCGGCTGCCCGGTACATGCGTTTGCCGGCGACCTGGACGAGTTCATAGATAGCAGTCAACTCGACGCATGGCAGGGCATCACCATTCACCAGATCACCGGTGCCAATCACTTTTTCATGGGGCGCTGGCAGGAACTGAACGATTCACTGAGGGTTGCCCTGGATACCTAAACCAGCGGTACTCCCGACAGCCATCCATGCAGCAGGTAGAGCCCGACGTTCGCACCGATACCCACCAGAGCCGGAAGTACCAGTTCTTTGGGAACGAACTTGTTCTTTCCCCGCAGAATAGCGGCAAACGGCACGTTTGACGTTGCGTCCGAGAACGCGCCCCACTGCTCACCAAGTTTTGCAGCTTTCTTTCTGTCGATGAGCAGCGTGCCGATCGCGGCCAGCAGGAAAAACGTCGCGAAAAACACCACAGAAACCACATCACCGTTGGCAACAATGTGAGATGCCGCCCAGAGCATCGTGCCCCACATGAATGGATGCCTGGTAATACGCAGCATGCCGCGAGTTTCGAATGTACCGTCCTGAAGCGCGCCATCCGCACCGACCTGCGTGGGGTTGCGCACCAGAAAGCCGCCGAAAATCAGAACGGATGCCAGCGGCATGACGATCTTCGGCACCATGTATAGCTCGGGGCTCGGATACCAGAAATACTCGGTGCGCGGCACATTGCCGTAGACCCAGATGATGTACCCGAACGCAGCAAAGGAAACAAGTGAATAGACGCCCAGAAAGCCATTCTCCCCCAGCACGCCGACCAGCTGCGGCCTCAGCGAGGTGCTGGACATGCCGAAGTGCGTCACCAGAAGAATCATTCCAGCCAGTATCATCTCGAACATTTCGCTACCGCCAGCCTTTGCGCTTCAGATTGGCAGGTTAGAATGCCACACTGAACGAATTTTTCAGAGAAGGGGAACGATATGGCTGGACGTCTGCAAGGCAAAATCGCACTCATCACCGGCGCCGCTCGCGGCCTGGGTAAGGCCATCGCCGAGCGTTTCGTAGAGGAAGGGGCACAGGTCATCATCAACGACCTGCATCTGGCCCCGGCCGAGGAAACGGCAAAGGCGCTCGGTGGTCACGGCGTGGCGGCCGACGTTTCCGACTCGGCTTCAGTGGCGGCCATGTTCACGCGGGTTCGTGAGATCACCGACCGCCTGGACATTCTGGTGAACAACGCCGGAATCAGCGGCATGGAAGGCGACAACGACGCCAAGGCCCGGGTCGCGAAAATGGTTGAAAGAGCCGAGAGCGCGGCGATGGGAGAACCCGTGCCGGACAACGCTCTGCTCGACGTCTCAGACAACGACTGGAACCGCATGATCGGCATCCACATGGGCGGCACCTTTTTCTGCTCCAGGGAAGCACTGCGCATGATGAGCGCCCAGGGCAGCGGCAACATCATCAACATGGGCAGCATCATGGGCACCTTCGGCCGGCCCGGCGGAACCCCCTACTGCGCGGCAAAGGCCGGCATTCTCGGCTTCACCCGTTCGCTTGCGCATGAGCTGGCTAATCAGAACATCCGCGTGAACGCCATCGCGCCGGGATGGATCCACACCGACATGACCGATCCGCTGGAGCCACTGCATCCACTGCTGAAAGCGCAAACGCCTCTGGGCCGTCTCGGCGACCCGGA
>JAUIKX010000097.1 GCA_030430515.1 Gammaproteobacteria bacterium
CTTCGGCGTTGCTGTTCTGACCGGTGAGCGCCGTGGCCGCTTCGTTGAGCATGCGGATGCGATCGCTTTCGTCCACCACGACGATACCGGTCTGCATGCGCTGAATGATCTGCTTGTTGATACGTTCCAGATCTTCGAGTTCCGCGGCCCGGGTCAACGCTTTCATCTCGTTTTCGCGTAGCCGGGACGAGAGGTTCTGTACCAGAAGCGCGAAAGAGAACAGCAGCAGTCCCAGAACGCCGGCCTCGAAGAAATTGGGCTCGACGCCGTGATCGCCGAAAGTCAGGAAGAGCTCCTGATAGAGCACTGCAATGGACGCGACGGCGGCAACGAAAGTGCTCCAACGGTCCTGTACGACGATGGCACCAGCGGTGACGGTGACCAGCATGAAGGCGTCAAGACCGCTGACCACGCCGCCCGACTGATACATCAGCATCGCCAGCCACACCACATCCACACAGACCAGCAGCACGATGAACGTCTGCCGTCGCTGCTCGTCCTCCGGAAGCAGGTCGGCGCCCAGCACCGAGCAGATGTTGAACACGGTATAGCCGAGCGTCGTCCAGAAAAATGCCTGCGGGGTGAGCGTGCCGACATCTGTCGGCAGCCAGTTCTGGGCGAAAAGAACCAGCAGCAGGCCGCCGACGAGAACGCGGTAGTAGTTGTAGACCTTCAGCAGAGAGAAGGTCAGCGCCTGCCGGCGTCGCTGTATCTCTGCGACAACCTCGTTACGGCTGGCGGTGGCGGGGTTCATTCAACAAACGGTAACCAGCTGAACCAGCCTTTTTTCTTTTCTTTGGAGCCGGAATCAGGTTGCCGTGTGGAGGGTGCCTGGTTCTGGCCCGCGACGACTGACGGTGCCAGCTCGGGAGCGGCGCCGGTGGGTGTCTTGAGCTTCAGCGGCGGCGGCACTTCGGGTCGGTCGAGCAGACCCAGGGTCACCAGGTTGGTCCACGACCGGTCGCGGTTGCGGACCTGCTCCGCAAGCACCAGCTCGCCTTCATCGTTGAACGCCGGGTAAGAAGGGTAGTTGCTCGCCAGCACCCGAAGGGACTCGTTTGCGGCATCTTCCAGACCCAGGTTGTAGGCGCACTCGGTCATGATGGCGAGTGCGTCCGGTACGGCACCCGTCTGGCCGTAGTTTTCCAGCACATAGCGGGCACGGTTGTTTGCCGCCATGTAGGCGCCGCGACGCAGATAGTAGTCGGCTATATGCAGCTCTGAGCGGGCGATGAGTTCGCGAAGATAGATCATGCGTTGCCGCGCGTCCGGTACGTACTGCGAGGTGGGGTATCGGGCCAGCAGCTGGGCGAACTCCGCGTAGGCCTCGCGCACCGAAGTCATGTCACGTTTGGCTGGGTCGGTGGCGACGAACCGATCGAAGAGGTTGGAATTCTTGTTGTAAGACGCCAGCCCCTTCAGGTAGTAGGCATAGTCCACGTTCGGGTGGTTCGGGTGCAGACGTATGAAGCGGTCGGCGGCGTTGCGTGCTGCGTCGTGATCGAGCGACATGTGGCGCGCGTAGATCAGTTCGAGCTGCGCCTGCTCCGCGTACCGTCCGAAGGGGAAACGGGCCTCCAGGTGCTCCAGATGCTTGATGGCGGTGGTGTAGTTGCCGCTGCGCAGGAACCGCTGCGCGTGACGGTACAGCACCGCTTCTGAAGATTCCGTGTCTTCGACGTCTTCACCTTCATCGTTGCCGAAAGGCCAGAGGGCGCAGCCGGAGAGGCTGAAGGTTAAGATGGCGATCAGAGCCAGCGGCACCAGGCGTACTGAGAAGCGCTTTTTCATGGTTGCGGAGCTGGCAAAAGGCAATTCGAAATGCATAGGGTCAGACGTCACCCGATAGAAGATGAGCGATTCTAACAAAAGCCCTTCCATAACGCGCACCGTGAACGTCCCTCTGGAAATGGCGGGTTTTCGCGTGGACCAGGCGGCCGCGGAGCTGTTGCCGGAATTCTCCCGGGCGCAGCTCAGCCGCTGGCTCAAGGCCGGCGAGCTGCTGCTGGACGGCCGGCAGGTTGCTGCCAAGACCCGGCTGAGGGGCGGAGAGGGCCTGATCCTGGAGGCTACGCCGGAGCGCCCGGAGATGTGGCACGAAGCCCAGCCGCTGGCGCTGGATGTGCTGTTCGAGGACGAACACATTCTGGTTCTCAACAAACCGGCTGGGCTGGTGGTGCACCCGGGCGCGGGCAATCCGGATGGCACATTGGTCAATGCGCTCCTGGCCTATCGCTCGGAGCTGGCTGCGCAGCCCAGGGCAGGTATCGTTCACCGGCTCGACAAAGACACCAGCGGCATCATGGTGGTTGCCGTCTCGAGCCTGGCTCACATGCACCTGGTGGCGGCGCTGTCCGAGCGCACCATGGGGCGTCGTTACATGGCGGTGACGGAAGGACGCCTCACCGGCGGCATGGACATCGACGCGCCTATCGGCCGCCACCCACGTCACCGCACCCGACAGGCGGTTCGTCAGGACGGCCGGCCGGCGAGAACGACGATCCGCGTGCAGGAGCGCTATCCGGTGCATACCCTGGTGGAAGCGGTGCTGCACAGCGGCCGCACCCACCAGATTCGCGTGCATCTTGCCGACCGCGGTTACCCCCTGGTTGGCGACCGTCTTTACGGTGCGCGCGGCCGGCTGCCTGTTGCGGCGGGCACGGAACTGACACAGATGTTGCAGAACTTTCCGAGGCAGGCGCTGCACGCCTACCGTTTGCGTTTAGAGCACCCGGCTACCGGAGAGCCGATGACCTTCGAGGCCCCCTGGCCGGATGACTTCGCGCGTCTGGTCAGCGCATTGCGGGCGTCGGTTGCCTGAGGCGCGTTTACTTCGGTGGGGGGCATCGGTAGAATCCCATTTTTGTGGGGTTCAAAAATGTTACGCATCGCTAGCGAAGCGCTCACTTTCGACGACGTTCTTCTCCTCCCGGCCTATTCCCAGGTTCTGCCTTCCGAAGTTTCACTGGAAACACGGCTCTCGCGGGACATCCGGCTGAACATCCCTCTGGTATCCAGCGCCATGGATACGGTGACCGAGGCGCGCCTGGCCATCGCCATGGCCCAGGAAGGCGGCATCGGCATCGTGCACAAGAACATGCCCGTCGACCAGCAGGCCCGGGAAGTGCGCGACGTCAAGAAGTTCGAAACCGGTGTCATTCGCGACCCGATCACCATCGGCCCGGATCGCACGGTACGGGAACTCATCGAACTCACCATGGAAGCCAACATCTCCGGTGTGCCTGTAGTGGAGAACGGCCAGCTCATCGGCATCATCACCAGCCGCGATGTGCGCTTCGAACGCAGCCTCGACAATAAGGTCCGCGATGTGATGACGCCGCAGGAACGGCTGGTCACGGCTCGGGAGGGTGCGAGCTTCGAAGAGATCACCGCGCTGCTGCACAAACACCGCATCGAAAAAATTCTGCTGGTGGGTGAGGGGTACGAGCTCACCGGCATGGTGACGGTCAAAGACATCAATAAAGCCCGTGCCTTTCCGAATGCGTGCAAGGATAGCGAAGGCAGGCTGCGCGTTGGAGCCAGCGTCGGCACTTCGCCCGATACCGATGAGCGTGCGGCCGCGCTGGTGGAGGCCGGCGTCGATGTGCTCATCGTCGACACCGCGCACGGTCATTCGCAGAAGGTGCTGGATACCGTGAGTTTCATCAAGCAGCGCTACCCGACGGTGAACGTGATCGGCGGCAACGTCGCCACCTACGACGGCGCCAGAGCCCTGCTCGATGCCGGGGTAGACGCCGTCAAGGTCGGTATCGGTCCAGGTTCGATCTGCACCACGCGTGTGGTGACGGGGATCGGCGTGCCGCAGATCACCGCGGTTTCGGAAGCTGCGCGGGCGGCTCAAGCGGAAGGCGTGCCGATCATTGCCGACGGCGGTGTGCGCTATTCGGGAGACATCGCCAAGGCCATCGTTGCCGGTGCCAGCAGCGTCATGGTGGGTGGCCTGCTCGCTGGCACCGACGAAGCGCCTGGTGAGGTGGAGCTCTATCAGGGGCGCACCTACAAATCCTATCGGGGTATGGGCTCGCTGGGCGCCATGTCTGGAGCGAACGGTTCCAGCGATCGCTACTTCCAGGAGCTCGAAGGCGACGGCCGCAAGCTCGTACCGGAAGGCATCGAAGGACGCGTTCCTTACCGTGGCCCGGTCAGCCCGATCGTGCACCAGCTCATGGGCGGGTTACGTGCCTCCATGGGATACACCGGTTCGGCAGACATCGAAGAGATGCGCACCCGACCGGAATTCGTTCGCATCAGCGGCGCCAGCATGGCCGAGAGCCACGTTCACGACGTGACGATCACTAAAGAAGCACCGAACTACCCCTTGAGCTGAGCAGACCCGACATCTATGGATATTCATAACGAACGGCTGCTGATCGTCGATTTCGGCTCGCAGTACACGCAGCTCATTGCCCGGCGGGTGCGCGAAGCGGGTGTGTACTGCGAGATCCATCCCTTCGATATGACGGACGCAGACGTCCGCGAGTTTGCGCCCAAAGGGGTCATTCTTTCCGGTGGTCCCGAGTCCGTCACCCTGGGCCAGACCCCGCGCGCACCGCAGGTGATCTTCGAGCTCGGTGTGCCGGTGCTCGGCATCTGCTACGGCATGCAGACCATGGCGACACAGCTGGGCGGCACGGTGAGCGCCAGCGATACGCGCGAGTTTGGCCATGCGGTCATCGAGCAGCGTTTCGAGGCGCCGCTCTTCGCCGACGTGGTATTCGAAGCGGGTGGCACTCTGCCGGTGTGGATGAGTCACGGCGACAAAGTCACCGCTCTGCCTGCGGGCTTCGAGCTTCTGGCATCGACCCCGAGCGCGCCGATCGCGGCAATGGTTAATCTCGAGCGACGATTCTACGGCGTGCAGTTTCATCCGGAAGTGACGCACACGGCGTACGGCGGCGAGATGCTCACCGGCTTCGCCAAGGGCATCTGTGGCTGCGCCGGCACCTGGACGGCTTCCAACATCGTTGAAGACGCCATCGACCAGGTCAGGGAAATGGTTGGCGATCAGAAGGTGGTGCTCGGCCTGTCCGGCGGCGTCGACTCCAGCGTGGTTGCCGCGCTGCTGGCGAGGGCCATCGGCGATCAGCTCACCTGCGTTTTTGTCGATAATGGTCTCCTGCGCAAGAACGAGCGCGAAGAGGTGGAAGCGGCCTTTGCACCTTCCAACACGCTCGACCTCAATTTGGTCGTCGTGGATGCCCGCGCGGAATTTATTCAGCGCCTGGAAGGTTCCGACGATCCGGAAGCCAAGCGCAAGATCATCGGCAATACTTTCATCGAAGTGTTCGAACGCGAGGCAAACAAGCTGGAGGACGTGGCCTGGTTGGCCCAGGGCACGATCTATCCGGATGTCATCGAAAGTGCTGCCAGCAAGTACGGCAAAGCGCACGTCATCAAGTCGCACCACAACGTGGGCGGCCTTCCGGAACGCATGCATCTGAAGCTGGTCGAGCCTCTGCGGGAGCTCTTCAAAGACGAAGTGCGACGCATCGGTGTGCACCTCGGCCTGCCGGACAGCCTGGTATACCGCCATCCGTTTCCCGGTCCGGGCCTCGGCGTGCGCATACTGGGTGAGGTCAAGGCATCCTATGCAGACGTGCTGCGTGAAGCCGATGCGATATTCATTGAAGAACTGCGCGCGGCTGATCTCTATCACCAGGTCAGCCAGGCTTTTGCGGTGTACCTGCCGGTGAAATCCGTAGGTGTGGTCGGAGACGCCCGCCGCTACGAGCACGTCATCGCTTTGCGCGCGGTGGAAACCACCGACTTCATGACGGCTCGCTGGGCTCATTTGCCTTATGAGTTCATCGAGAAGGTGTCCAACCGCATCATCAACGAGATTGCTGCGGTTTCCCGCGTGGTCTACGACGTATCGAGCAAACCGCCAGCGACCATCGAGTGGGAATGACTGGCACTGGATGCACGGTTCTGGTTCCGGTTTGGGACGCAGATGATCCGGTTCTGCCGGAGTAAGAAAAACGCGCTGGTCTCTCAGTGGGTGATGAGAGACGGCGCTTCACTTTTCAGAGGTGGCGTTCGCAGCCCTTTAGATCCTGATGCGCGCTTTCAACCAAACGCGCGACTGCTGCTCGAACTGACCGAAAATGCCGCTGTCTGCGCCGTAGATCCATTCTCCTCCAGCGAGCAAATCGATGTTTTGACGGAAGCTCCACTTCAGCGACGAAGCGAAGTAGCCGTCCCCCTTGCGGAGATCATTTACCGATTCGAATTTGAGCTCCCCTCGATCGTTCAGAAAACGACGCTGCAACCGCAAAGTGGCGAGCACATCTTCTTTGGGTCTAACTGCGCGGTTATTGGTTGAAAAAATTCTGTCGTATGTCATTTGACCGAGAACAAACCACTTTCCAGCAAGCCAGCGGTCGGCACCGACGCCAGCAATCCAACGTCTGACACGCTCCTGCCCGAGACCTCCTCCTGTATTCACGCGCTGATCGGGCAGATAGGCAACCTCTGCTCGCACTACCTGATCGCCGAGTGATTGCTGCAGGTATCCACCGAGCAGCGTTCTTTTTGGAAAGGTCAGTAGAACGCGGCCACTTCTATGTGCAAGCACGGGCTCGGTGTCTGGCCCTCGGAAGGCGAGTACGGCGGCATCCATACCGCTTCGCAACCTTCGGCTGACTTTAATTGCACCGGTCAGCGACTGGCGTCCGGTCTGAAGTTCAATGGATGGCTCAAAAGCCGGACTAAACGGCAAGCCGCCTGTAAATCGACTCGCGGTGGGTAGCAGGGCGCTGTCCTGCTTGGGTAGCTGCGATACCGTACTGTCAGCAATTAACGCCAGATCAACACGGTAGCCCTCAAGCGTCGTGCGTAGCCGTGCGCTCCATCTAGGGATTCGCTCGGGTTTCTGTTCTGTAAAAACAAAGTCACGGCGGCGTACTGGGTCGAGCCGGTCGGTCACTCGATAGCCATCAATAACGCCCCAGGCAAACGTTTGCCGACCAAGCGAAAAACTGGTTTTACCCTTTCTGTAACGTAGTACCAGCTGGCGAAGTTCCAGCCGTGTATCGCCTCCGCTGACCAGTGGTTTTGCTTGACGGTCATACGTGTCTACCGTACCGAGACCGACGTCGTCATGCGCATGCTCCAGGGCCAACGTCCCTTGAACCTGCCATCGGCGGCTGAGCTTTTGCTTCAAGCGGCTCTCTATGGAAAAGCGTTTGATCACTTGGTCGTTGTTGCGCACTGTGTGGGCCGACCAAAACTGAAGCTCGGAACTTACGGATGATGCGGCATGGCCTGCTGGCAATGTCATGGAGCAGACGGCGAGAAGTCGTAACAGTTGGCTCACGCTTTAGATCTCCGGAATGCCATATTCAAGCGCGTCGGCTGCAAAGACGTCGTCACTCAAGTCGTTCAGCTGACGCATTTCCTCGAAGTGAATTCTGGTGGTGTGACCGCTCTGGTGGTTCTTCAGTTCGAAAGCAATGGCGGTCCATGCACCGCCAATCTGTTTCTGCTCGCTCACGGTGACCTGTTTTAGAGGCTGGCCCTGGCCATCGAAGTAGTCGATGCCGATTGGAAAGGCCGTATCGGTGTCGATTGCGGCAACGAAACGCGAGTAGCCGGTTTCACGGATAATCTCGTTGCTTTTTGCCACGCCCTGCAGGCAGGGCAGGTGGGGCAAACGCATCAGCCGCTGATCGCAGTTTTCGAACTCCCAGTCGGAAGGGGAAAATTTGAAGTTGTCTTTGATATCACCGTAGGTCAGATCCGTGCCCATAAAGTAATCGCCGCGATCGCTGCTGGGCAGTCTGCGCACTCTTTCGGTAGCAGGGAGGTATAACCAGCTTTCATCGCTGTCGTCATGTTTGGCGTCAACACTGAGAAAGGCTGTTTCCTCAAGGTTCGCCGGCGCGGTAAAGTAGATGGCGACGCGGGTTGCATCGTTGCGATCAGTGTGGAACATGCGGGCGGTTCTGCGCCGTTCCTGACCGCGCTTGTTGGTGAGCAGAAACTGCATCCGGCCTGTACGCGCTTCGTTTGCAGTGCGGTTGGCGATCAGGTCGGCAAGCGTTTGTGGGCTGGACTCCTCGCTGTGGGCTGTCGTATTTACAACACTGAGGCAGCAGAGTACCGCTGCGACGGAAATGCATCGCTTCATTTGTTGATCTCCTTGAATGTGCTATCTCGATTCGAGAGTCGTGTGGTGTGCGCTGTTTGGTTGGGCGATCAGGCCGAGAGCTGCAGGGATAACCACCAACGCGCCAAAGAGGCTGCCAAAGGTGCCTGCAGCGATGAGCAGGCCGAACCAGCGAAGTGGCGGGGCGGAGCTCAGACAGATCACCATCAGAGCGATGCCAAGCGACAACGCCGAGTAAAAACAAGCGCGTCCAATGAGTAGGTAGCGTTCGTCGAATGGTTGGCCGGAGTGGGCCGCGGAGTGCTTTCCGTTCCTTAAATGGCTTATCAGGTGCACGCCAAAGTCAGCCCCGAGTCCGGTGGCAATCGCAGAAGTCATGGCCGTTGCCGGGGCAATGTCGATGTTCGCCACGCCCATGATGGCGTATACAAACAAGACTCCAAATGCAACTGGAAGCATGGCTAAGGCTGCGGAAGTGAAAGAGCGGAGTGAGAGAATGAGGCAAAGAGAAACGATGCCCAATGCCAAGGCCAGACCAACGAAGTGGCTGCGTTCAAGAGCACTCATCCACCCTGCGTTAACGGCAACCCGGCCGGAGACCACAGCAGTGACATTCCTATCTTTCGTGGCAAGTGCCACGACCTGTTTGACACGTTTGACGATTGGTTGGGTCGCTGCATAGCTGTCTGTTTTTAGCTGTGTCCGAATGAGCGCTTTCGTGTAGCTGTAGTCTATTTCCTGGCGATAGTCTTCTGGGGCACCGGAGGCTTCGTAGAGCAACATATATTGAGCAGGTGCATGGGCTTTTGCTGGCAATGGCGCTTCCGGGTTTTCGTGTAATGCGGTGTGCATAACCCGCATATAATCTGCAAGTCCAGTGACCTTCGAGATACCGCCTATCTGGCGTAGGCTTTCTTCTAGGTCGTCGATCAGGCGAATGTTCTCCGGCAGCAGCAGTGCGCCTTCTTCATCGGCAGTTACGAGAACGTCTAGAAAATTCAAGCCGGCGATCTGCTCGTTGATCCGCTGATCTGCCACTCGAACAGGGTTATCAGGCTGAAAATACTTGCTTCGCTGGTAGTCAAAGCCTGCGAAGCTGGCGAGCGCTGCCAGTGCTCCGAGACACATCAGCAGCATGAGCATGCTGCGCAAGGGATGCTGATAGGCGATCTCTGATAAGCGCATTACAGCCTCATCGACACCCTTGCCGGAGAAACCGCGGAAGTCTCCCCATCGTCGTCTGCTTTCGGCGGGTTCCAAACGCATCAACAGAAGCAACGACGGTAGTGCCGTCAGCGAGAGAAACCAGGCTGCTGTGACGCCGATTGCGGCAAATAGACCGAATTCGCTGATCGGTCTGATGTCTGACCCCACCCAAAGACCCAGAAAGCCGCCTGCGGTTGTTAAGCTCGTCAGACTGATGGGTAGTCCGGTGAGGCGCATCGCTCGGCGCACAGACTGCAGGTGGGTTGAACGCGGCTCTTCAAGCCTAGCGCGAAAGTAGAACTGGCTGAAATGCAGGCAGTCTGCGACCGCCATCGCCATCACAATGACCGGGAGTGCGGTGGTGATCAGGTAGTAGTGCGCGCCTAACCAGCCCATCATGCCCACGGCGATGGCAGCTGAACCGGCTATGACGAAGAGCGGCCCTGCGACTGCGGCCCAGTCCCGGAAGGCTAGAAGTAGTATCAGCAGCACGGCCACGACTGCCAAAGGCACGAAAATTCGTGTGTCGAAATCCACCATGTAGGACAGTGCGGCATTCATCGCGGCCACGCCGGCAACATGCGCCTGCAGCTCGGGTGGCACCTCTTCCTTAAGAAGGGTCAGGAGCGCTGCATAGATATCGCCCGCGTCATTCGGATCATCTACGGGCACAATCATCGTCAGTAGCTGTCCATCGCTACTGGCGAGCAGGTTCACCAACATTGGCATGGTGTGGAGTCTTTGCAGAATATCCTGCTCCGTTATGCCGGTAAGCGCGCTGATGTCGACGATCGGCTCTACATCCAGCGTGCCGTTGGCTCCGAATACAATCTGTTCCGTGAGCAGGCTGATCAGGTCGTGGTGTTTGACGCCGGGGACTTGCGCGATGCGCTGCTGGATGCGATCCAGCAGCGCCAGTCGCTGTGCGGTCAGCATGCTGGTACCGTCTGTCGACGCCAGCGCCACGACGATCGGGTCCTCCAGGCCAAACACTGCCATAGCCTCGTCTCTTGCGAGTGCTGCCGGGTGGGCCAGTGGAACAAATGCATCAACCGATGGGTCTTTGTGCACCTTTGTGATACCCCCGCCAATCAGCAGCACCAACAGCAGCGGGAGTACGAAGCCCGGATATGCCACCAGCGAGGCTATGGCGCGATCGAAGAACCCGCCAAAACGACCCTCCATCGCGTTGGCAAATTGTAAAGTCGTACGTTCGTCTTCTGAGTAACCTGGCATTTTGCTCATCCCTGTGATTTCTTTCTGCCGCAACACCTGTGATCGATCCGCTAAAGTGTGCCATTCGGCCTTCGGGGCGAAATCACCAAAATTGAGTAAATGGCTTCTAAAGAAGACAGACAGGCCCTGGTAGAGGAGGCGTATGCCTCCACGATTGATCCGGAACGCTATGATGCGCTGCTGGATGAGTGGGATAATTTCCTCCGGCAGGTGCGGGAAGCGCCTGCCGTTGACGCACCATCGCCCGAAACCTATGCCACCCACTTCAATCGCGCCCTAGACATACTCGATCGCCTTGGGCGTGGACGCAGCCAGCGTTCTCGCGAGGAGGAGCTGATCCGCGACATCGCTGGGCCGGCTGTGGTGTGCGATGCGAACGGCGTGATCGCTGCCAAAAACGAGGCAGCGCTTCGCATGCTGCCTGACGGCGACGCGGGTGAAAGCGATACGCGGCACCTGTTTGAACAGGTCAAGGATAATATTGCACGCTGGGAGGCAGGTGCGTCACAGGTACGTATGCTTCCAAGCT
>JAUIKX010000098.1 GCA_030430515.1 Gammaproteobacteria bacterium
CCATCGGCAGCGAGGAGATTCTCGTCACCTGCCCCGCCGCGGGACGCATCGCTGCCTTCTTCAATGTCTGCCAGCATCGTGGCAATCGCCTGGCGACCGAGGAATGCGGCAATACCGCCCGGCTGCGCTGCGCATATCACGCCTGGACGTACCGTCTGGATGGCACGCTCGACATCGTGCCGCACAAAGACGAGTTTCCTGAAGACAGCCGGTGCGAAGACCGGCATCTGGCACCGGTCCGCGTGGATGTATGGAACGGCCTCGTCTTCGTCTGCCTGAATGAGCAGGCACCAGACCTTCAGGATTTTCTCGGCCCGATTCCCGAGCTCCTCGACCGCTACCGGTTCGGCGACTTGACGCTGCTGGAAGATCAGACCGTGCGGCTCGACTGCAACTGGAAGGCGGTGGTGGACAACTTCGCCGAGCTCTACCACGTGGACTTCCTTCATCCCCAGCACCAACGCATGGTCGATTGCTGCAACGACACGGTATATCTCTACCCGAATGGGCACACAGGGCTCGCTGTGCCGGGCGCAACCATCAACCCGCGCTTTCCGGTTCCGGATGAGCCCACCGACATCCACCGCACGCAGCTCGAAAGTCTAGGCCTCGACGCGGAGGACTTCCGCGGACGGGTCCCGGAAATCCGCGAAGCCGTGCAGAAGCGCAAGCGCGAGATCGGACCCGAGCGTGGCTTCGACTATGATGGCTTCACCGACGAACAGCTTTCCGACATCTGGCAGTTCAACCTGTTTCCGAACGCCATACTGTCTTTCAGCACCGAACATCTCTGGGTGCTGCGCCCTCGCCCGCACCCCACCGACCCCAACCGCTGCCTGTTCGACAAGTGGTCGCTCGTGCGTTTCGCCGACCCGGCTATTGCCACCAACGCCAGAGCGGTGCTCGGGCCCGGTCGCGATTCGCTGCCGGCAACGGCGTTCAAACCGGACGGCTACTCGAGGCCGGCCAGAGACGAGTTCGACTACGCCCAGGTGATCTCCGGCGAGAAAGACATGACCGACACGATCAACCAGGACGTGGAGCTGCTCGCCGGCGTTCAGGCCGGCATGCGTTCAGCGGGTTTTACCGACGTGGTGCTCTCCAATGAAGAGCTCAGGGTGCAGCACTTCCACGACCAATGGCAGCGTCTCGTGGGCTGAAGAGCCTGCGGACGTCATCGCCCACAAGGATGTTCACCGGCACCAGAATCAACGTGATCGCGGTAGCAAACAGAATACCGAAACCCAGCGATATGCCCATGGGTATCAGGAACTGTGCCGTAGTGGATTTTTCCATGAGCAGCGGCATCAGCCCGAAGAACGTCGTTAACGACGTGAGCAGAATCGGCCGGAAGCGGATCACACCTGCATCGAGCACCGCTTCATGCAGCGTCTTCCCGGCTTCACGCTGTTTGCGCACGGCATCCACGAGCACGAGGCTGTCGTTCACCACGACACCGGTCAGTGCCATGAGCCCCATGATGCTGAGCATCGACAGGTTGTATCCCATCAGCCAATGCCCCGCAGTGGCGCCGATCAGGCCGAACGGGATGACGCTCATCACCACCAGCGGCTGGGTGTAAGACTTCAGCGGCAGTGCCAGCATGCTGTAGATCGCAAAAAGCACGATGAGGATGCCCGACTGCAGGCTGCCGAATGACTCCCTCTGTTCACGCGCCTCACCTTCCATGACGTAGCTCAGAGACGGATGCTGCACCATCAGCTCATCCAGGAACGCCCGGATATCGTTCTGCAGCACGGTCATGTTCGTGCTCAGTTTGTCCACTTCCGCTGTGATGTTGACCGTGCGATATCGGTCGATGCGTTTGATTTCCTGGGGCCCGCGACCCGGTGTCAACGTGGCGACCTGCGCAAGCGGTACGCTCTGACCGGTGGGCGTGCGGATCAGCAGATCGTTCAACGTTCTGAAGTCTGCTCTTTCGGTTGCCGGCAATCGCACGAGCACCCGGATATCGTCACGGCCACGCTGAATGCGCTGCGCTTCGAAACCGCGGAACGCCTGGCTGACCTGCCCGACGACCGAGTCTCGCGTGAGCCCCAGCACATGTCCCTGGGGTTTGAGCTCGATACGCAGCTCTTCCTTGCCGTTGGACAACGTGTCAGCGATCTCATAGACGGTAGGATAGGTGGCGAGCCGTGCGCGTATGCGTTCCGCCGCATTCGACAGCTCTTCGAGCGAGTTGCCGCTCAGCTGAATATCAATGGGGTCCCCCACACGGATGAAACTGGCCCTGAACGTGAGCGACTCCGCACCGGGGATGGTGCCAATGCTCTTGCGCCACTCATTGATGAGTTCGTCGGTCGTTACCTCGAGCGTTCGCTTTTCCGGCGGCACGAGTTCAAACGTCACCCGACCGTAGTGCGACCCCACGCTGCCGCGACGGGCACCGGTGCTGGAGAGGATGTGCTTGACGATGCTCTCGTTGAGCTCCGGGTCGATGTATTTCTCCTGCAGGGCTCGCGCAGCATCGAACATGCGCGAAACCTGACGCTGAGTAAGTTCGTACTGAGTGCCCACCGGCATCGTCAGACTGGCATTGACCGTTTCCCCCTGCACGGCTGGCATGAAGACAAATCGTGTCCAGCCACTGAAAATGAGGGCCAGGACGATGAAAAACGTGCCAACGAACGCAGCAAGTGTGGCGTACCGGTACTTTGCGAGCAGTTCGAGCGTGGGCCGGTAATACCTGAGGATCCAGTTCTCGAAGCCATCGGCGAAGGACTGCTGCCATCGCACCAGACGACCTGCGTCCTCCTCATCGAAACCTCTGCCCATGCCCTTGAGATGCGCAGGCAGAACGAATTTGGATTCCACGAGCGAAAAGAACAGCACCGACATCACCACCAGCGCCATCGACCCCATGATGTTGCCGAAGCGGCCTTCAATGAAGGCCAGCGGCGCGAACGCCACCATCGTCGTCAGCACCCCGAAGGTCACGGGTACCGCAACATCCAGAGTACCGTTCACAGAGGCCTCCACGCCGGACTCACCGAGCTTCAGCCGCCGATAAACACTCTCGCCGGTCACGATGGCGTCGTCCACCACGATACCCAGCACGACAATGAAGCCGAACGCGCTCATGAGGTTCAACGAGATGCCGAAGACGTTCATGAGGGAGAATGCGCCCAGAAAAGAAATTGGAATGCCAATGAAAACCCAGAAGGCAATTTTCGGCCGCAGGAACAATGCCAGGAGACCGATGACCAGAATGGCGCCCTGCAGCGCACTGCTGCCCAACACGCCGAGGCGGTTGCGCAGCTGCTGAGCGTCATCGTCCCAATACTCGAGTGTGATGCCCGCGGGCAGCCTGCCCTGCTGACCATCGATGTAGGCCTTTACCGCCTCAGAGACCTCGAGCGCACTTTCGCTGCCGACGCGCTTGACGTCGACCAGGGCAGCGAAGTCTCCGTCAAAGAGCGTCGTCACTGCGTCTTCCTCGAAACCGTCGCGCACCTCAGCGACATCAGCCACCCGGAGAATGCTGCCGTCGGGATTCGTTTTCACCACGATGTTCTCGAAGTCGGCACGGCGGTAGGCCTGTCCTTTCGAGCGGATCAGCACGTCTCCACCACGGGTGCGTACGTTACCGGCTGACAGGTCCTGGGAGCTGGCACGCACCGCTGTGGCGAGCTGCGCCAGGGTCAGGTCGAACTCACGCAGCCGATCCTGAGACGCTTCGATGGCGATTTCGTAGCGACGTACCGCATCGAGAGACACCTGACTGATGTTCGGATGGCGCAGCAGGTCATCGCGCACCTGCTCTGCCATCAGGCGGATTTCCGCTTCGCTGACCGGACCCGCGATGACAACCGTGATGACCTCCCAGCTCATCTGGGCCAGGCTGACGATGGGATTTTCCGCCTCCACCGGGAACGTATTGATCGCATCCACCCGGGTCTTCACCTCGTCGAGCAGCACCCGTGGCTCAAAGTCTTCATCCACTTCCACCAGCACACTGGCGCTCCCCTCGACCGACGAACTGGTGATCCGTTTGATGCCTTCGAGGCCTTCCAGCGACTCTTCGATGCGCACCGCAAGGCCGAGCTCGGCATCTTCCGGTGTGGCGCCTCTCAGCGCCACACGGATGGAGATGATGTCCGGTTCCGTGCTCGGAAAAATCTCTACCGGCGTGTTGTACATGAGCATGTAGCCGCCCAGCATGAGCACCGATGCCATGAGCAGGTTGGCCGCAACGCTATTGTGGGCAAACCAGCGGATCATGATGAGCCTGCCTGCCGAGTCTGCACCCGGGTGCCGGAAGGCACCTGACCCAGCGGCGTCACCACCAGCTGATCCCCCATGTTCACGCCCGCACTGACGACTGCATCGATGCCGTTCTGCCAGGCGATGTCAACTTTCCTTCTCTGCAGTACCCCGTCTTCGACAACGTAGACGTAAGTATTCTGATAGATGGCCTTGGCCGGGATCGGCAGCGCATCGCGCACCACCCTTCCGTCAATCTCAGCCGTAACGTACTCACCGATCTTCAACGGCCGCTCCACCTTCTCGGAGGCCACATAGGGATGATCGACTTGCGCCACCACATGAAGCTGTCGTGCCACTTCGTCGATAGCCCCTTCCGTGCGAACGATGCCCATCGCCGCCACCTTCCGGAAGCGCTACAAAGGCGAGATCCGCGGTACGCAGGGGCAACCGAACCTCAGCGTAGTCTGTGGCGTAGACCTCGCCGAGCTG
Organism: Gammaproteobacteria bacterium; assembly: GCA_030430515.1. Classification (GTDB taxonomy): domain Bacteria; phylum Pseudomonadota; class Gammaproteobacteria; order Pseudomonadales; family Azotimanducaceae; genus SYFY01. The sequence continues at coordinate 4,717 of JAUIKX010000098.1, forward strand.
CGCGCCACCCGTAACCACCTGACCGAGATCCACAGACTGGCGCAGCACCCTGCCGGAGTATGGCGCTCTGATACTCGTGCGCTCCAGGTCGAGTTTGGCTCTCGTGAGCGAGGAGCGCGCCGAAACCACGCGTGCCTCGGCGGCTTTGAGCTGCGGTTTGCGCAGCACCAGATCTGAAGGTACTTCACCCGGCTCACCGATCCGCTGCCAATCGATCTGCGCCTGCTCGGCTCTGGCCTGCTCCTGCGCTTCAGCCTGCAGCGCATCCATGAGCGTGGCCTCTGCGATACTGACGGCGGCTTCGTAGTCGCGGGGGTCGATGTTCAGGAGCACATCGCCTTTACTGAAAAAACCACCGGCACGAAAATTCTCTGCGACATCGACAATCTGGCCTGCCACCTGCGCCACCAGCACGCTGCGGGTTCTGGGTTGAACCGTGCCGTAGCTGGCCACCGTGATGGGGTAGTCGCGCGGTTGCACCGTGATGACTTCGACAACGGTCTGAGGGCCCTTCGGCCCACCGCCGCGGTTGGCTTCGGGCGGATTCCTGAGCACCAGCATCCCCACTGCAATCAGCACAACAAATATTACAAAGGGAAGCAGAATGCGTTTCATGTATCCTCTTCTCTGGTTTGAAAGTCACCGCCAAGCGCCAGCAGCAACCTGACACGGTTCTGTGCTGCCTGGCTCGCCAGCTGCACGACGGCAGTCTGTGCATCGAACGCCCGCCTCTGGGCTTCCAGCACCGTCGTGTAGGTTACAAGGCCGCGCTCGTACTGATCGCTGGCAAGCGCCAGAGCTGCCTCTGCGTTTTCCCGGGCCTGCACCGAGGCGGTGTAGCGGCCGTGCAGTTTCTGCCCGTTGGACAATGCATTTTCCACTTCAGCAAGCGCATCGAACACCACCTGAAGATAGCGCTGCTCTGCCTGCTCCACGCGTATCCTCGCTTGACGCTCGAGCGCACGCAGGCGCCCACCCTGAAAAATGGGCTGCAACAGACTGGCGGACACTCGGAATGCAAGTGGGCCACCTTCGATGAGGGTGTCGACGTTGGGCGCTGAATCGCTCAGGGAGCCCGAGAGGTTCAACATCGGGAAGCGGTTTTTGTGCGCCACGGCCAGAGCAGCGTCGGATGCCAGCAGATCGAGCCATGCCGACTGGATGTCCGGGCGGCGCTTCAGAAGGTCAGACGGAATACCCGCAGACGGGAGAACGTCGACCTCAGGCAACGGCAGATCGACCACCAGGTCTCCATCCGGATAGTCGCTGACCAGCCGCTCAAGAGCCGTGGCCGCTTCATAACGGGCCTGCTGCTGCGCCGCGAGGTTGGCCATCTCCTGCTCCACCGAGTTTCTGGCCAGATAGACATCCAGCGCCGAGTTCAGACCGCTGCGGTAACCACGCTCGATCACATCGAGCCCGGCGCGCAGGTTCTCGAGCCGTTCCAGCACCACCCGCTCGAGCTCAACCGCGGCCGTCAGCGTGAATGCACCGCTCAGCACCTGAGCAACGAGGCTCCTCCTGGCCAGGAGAAAGTTCATCTCTTCGGCACCCAGCTGCAGTACCGCCTGCCGCTGGGCATCCCGCAGACGCCCCCAGATATCGAGCTCCAGGCCAACGTCTGCCGACACATCGACCTGCTCGTTGATGACCCCCAGCTGCCGTTGGTCGAAGCCCTGCTGAAAAACCGTGCGGTTCCTGCGCCCGGACGCCCCCAAAGAAAGGCTCGGCCAGAGCTCCGCGCCGGCAACACGCACCTGCTGCAGTGACGCCTCCACCGCCAGCGCCTGCTGACGAAGCGCGTAATTTTCCTCGAGCGCCTGCTCCACCAGCCCGATCAGATCGCCCGCACCCACCGCACCGAGCCAGTCCGCGTCGGGGGAACCTTCAGGCACCTCGGCGCGCCATCTTTCCGGCAGGGCAAACTCATCGATCAGCGGCTCACGCTGACCGGCGCAGGCGCTCAGTAACAGGACCGGTACTGCCAATACAACGAGGTAGGCGCAATTGCGCATGAAGGGGTACTAATAAAGTTTGCCACATTATACGAGCAAAACGCGGTTCTCCGTCGCACCAGCACTGAGGTAATCTTGCTCCAATCACAACGAGCAAGGGAGATACCCCATGAGCTTCGACGGTAAAGTAGCCATCGTCACCGGCGCCGGCGGCGGCCTCGGCAAAGAGCATGCACTGATCCTCGCCTCCGAGGGCGCGAAAGTCGTGGTCAACGACCTGGGTGGCAACATGGACGGCACCGGCCAGAGTGACGCAGCAGACGCGGTGGTGGAAGAGATCCGCGCCGCGGGTGGCACCGCAGTCGCCAACAAGGACTCCGTATCGGACAGAGACGGCGCGAAGCGCATCGTCGAAACCGCGGTCAGCGAGTTCGGCACCGTCGACATTCTGATCAACAACGCCGGCATCCTGCGCGATCGCTCCTTCAAGAAAATGACGCTGGACGAGTGGGACATGGTGATCAACGTGCACCTGAACGGCAGCGCCTACGTCACCTGGCATGCCTGGCCGATCATGTACGAAAAGAACTACGGCCGGATTCTCTTCACTTCGTCGGTGTCGGGCATTCTCGGCAGCTTCGGCCAGGGCAACTACGGTGCGGCGAAGATGGGCATGGTAGGACTCATGAACAACCTCTGCCGCGAAGGCGCGTCACACAACGTACGGGTCAACTGCCTGTCTCCCGGTGCCGACACCCGCATGACCGCCAGCATTCCGGGCCGCGACACCAATCCGGACGACCCGCGACCAGAAAACCACCCGAAGCTGGTGAGTCCGGCAGCGATTTATCTTGTGTCCGAAGACGCGCCCAACGGACGCATCATTCAGGCTGCCGGCGGTCGCTTCGCATCCGATGCGGTTTTCGCCAACGACGGTCTGAACCTCGGGCTGGATGCAACCTGGGAAGATGTCGCCAACAATAGCGATGCCATTCTCGACCTTGCGGGGATGACGCCTAAAACATCAATGTGGCGCGATTGACTATTCGGAGGGGCTGACGTTGACCGTGGCGTGAAACCAGGCCAGCGTCAGCTTCTCCAACGCGCTTGGATCGCCCGGCGGAAAGAAGCTGAGCTTAACGATCACCGTTCGCGTTTCAGGGTGCACATAGATGTACTGCCCTTGCAGCCCGACCGCCGCGTGAGCCCCGGGCTCGTCATCCACCTGCCAGAACTGATAACCGTACCCTCCGCGCCGGTTGGCCTCGCCGAACGGTTTCATTTTCGTCGCACGAATCATCCAATCACGCCGCACGATCTGCCGACCGTTGGCCTGCCCTTCATTCAGCCACATCTGGCCGAGCCGGCCGAAGTCGCGAAGCCGGGCATTGAATCCCATGCCGGCGAGCGCCCGCCCTTCGCCTTGCGGGCCGTCGGCCATCCAGAAGCCCTCAAACTCCGCACCCATTGGCATCCAGAGCGTGCGTGACATAAAAGTTTCCAACGGTTCGCCGACAGCCCGCTCCAGCATCAGGCCGAGCATTGCCGTGTCCATCGTGGCGTAGTTGAAACGGCTGCCCGGGGCGACCGCGCTGGGCAGCTGCAGCCCACGATCAGCGAACCGTTCGCGATTCAGCACGATGGCATGCTCATGCACCAGAGCGGCCAGGCTGGGGTTTTCCCCGAAGTCATAGCGCTCCTCATAGGCCACGCCGGAGCGCATCTCGAGCACATGCTCGATACTCACCCCGTCGTAACCGCCGCCACGTAGTTCCGGCACATACTTCGAAATCGGCTCTGCAACGGAATTGATATGTCCCTCTGCGATGGCAAGGCCGACAAGCGTGGCGACAATGGATTTCGACATGGAGAAGCCGATGAACGGCGTCTGCGCACCGCTGCCGTTGCGGTAGTCCTCGAACACCACCGTGCCGTCGCGGATGACAAGGAGCGCGTTGGTGTACGTACGCTCGGCCCACTCATCATAGGTCAGGAAGTTGCCGTCGAAGTGAACCCCTGCAGGTGGTTTCGTTTTGATCGGCAATGCACTCGGCGTCTGCGGATGGGCAACTAAACGGGTTTCGAATAGCTGATCGACTGAGCGGAAGAAAAGACCGTTGGTCGGCGCTTCCAGTAGTGCCCACCGCAGATCAACAAGGCGCTGTGGCACCTCGGCGGATGCCGTGATGCCATAGCAAAAGAGAATCAGAACAAAGGAAAGACGGGAGCGGAGAGAGACTGATTTCAATGCCCGCTCCCGATTCATCAGCTACCGCTGCCGCGGAAATCGCGACGCAGGGTCACGGCCCAGGTGCGGCCACGACCGGGCAGACCGGTTTGCGCACCGAAGGCGGAAACGTCGTCGATAACGCCGTGGAAGTAGTACTTGTCGAAGACATTACGGACTTCCAGCTTCACCTGCCAGTCTTCGCTCGGCGAGACGTAGCGGACGTTCATGTTACCCACGAAGTAGTCGTCTGCCTTGCTGGCCGGCGTGTTGAAAGGATCAGACCAGATCTCGTCACGATAGGAGCCGTCGAAACGACCGCCGATGGACGCACCTGAAGGCAGGATGTGGTCGTACTGAATACCGAAGCTGTAGGCCGTTTCCGGAGTGTACGGCGTGATGGCATCCAGCGGGATACCTGAGGTGCCGACATCCTGGTACTCGAAGTCGAGATAGGCGTAAGACGCATCGATACGAAGGCCATCGGTCAGGAAGAAGGAGCCTTCAAACTCAATGCCGCCAACTTCCGCTTCACCCACATTGTTCGGCTGCAGACACGGTGCCGCAGGGCACTCGGTCAGCGTCAGAATGATGTCTTCGTACTCATTGAAGAACACCGCGCCGTTCAGACGGATGCGACGATCCCAGAAGTCCGCCTTGAAGCCCACTTCATAGGTGAGGAGCTCTTCCGGCTCAAACGGTGCCAGCTGGTTACACGGTGCCAGCACGCCAGGAGGCAGGTCGGAACATTCGCCGGCGGACGGACCGAAGAACGGACGCGGGTTCACGCCACCGGCCTTGTAGCCTGTGGAGATTGAGCCGTAAAGCATGAACGACTCGGTGAAACGGTAGTCGCTCACCAGACGGTAGTCCATGCGATCGCCTTCGAAGCTGTCGGTCAGGTTGAACAGTCCCGTGAGCAGACAGTTTGGCGTGTTGCCCAGGCCAACCGGGCCAGCAGTCGGTGCGCCCAGAAAGAACTCACAGATCGGCGGCAGGCCAGGTGCCGGTGGGTTTTCAACGAAAGGCACCGTGCCGTCCGGGTTGCTGCGGAAGTAGGTGTAGTCTTTTTCATCTTCCGAGTAACGCAGGCCGAAGTTTACGGTCCAGGCATCGGAGAGGTTCAGCGTACCGTTGAAGAACGCGGCCTTCGAGGTAGAAGGCGTTTCGTCGGGACCATGGATGAAGTCGATGCCGGCGTAGTTCAGGTCAACGCGTGCATTGTAGTCACCGGTCTGGTCGAAGTAGAACGCGCCAACCGTGTAGTCGAAGAAGCCCTCTGCGAGACTGCCGTTCAGGCGGATCTCATGGCTCCATGCTTCATGCTCGAGCACGTTGTTGAGCTGCGCCTGCGGCACCGGAGAGGCGTCCTGGTCGAAGGCGAAGTTCATTTCGTACTCGCGGTAAGAGGTGATGTAGATCAGCTCCATGTTGTCGTTGATCTGGTAGCTCACCTTACCTTGCACACCCCAGCCTTCGTACTCGTTGCCGCCGGCAGCGTAGTAAGGCTTATAAGGTGCCTGGCTTGTGGGATCACGACCGTCGAAGAAGTTGGCGTATGAGATGTACTTACCACCGTTCGGATCGCAGGAGTTCGCGCCATGGGGCACGAAACGGCAGTCGAACGGAATGGCATTGCCGTCGAGGCCCGTCAGGAACGGAATGCCTTCCGGCGTAGTGGCCGGGTGGTTGGCCGACAGCAGCACGTCTGCCGTTGGATCCGAATCTTCGATGGTGTAGTCACCGGAGACGTCAACGGACAGGCGATCGTTCGGCATCCAGCTCAGCGCCAGACGGCCGGCGGAAACCTGACGTCCACCCAGTTCTCCCAGGTCTGCACCACGGCCCTGGTTGTTCAGAGACGGTACATTTGAACCTGGGTGGGTGCGCCCGTAGTCCAGCAGCTTCACGTAGCCGTCGATGCTGCGGGTCATGCCAGAGATTCGCGCGTAAAGATTTTCAGCCAATTCAAAGTCGGTGAAGCCTTTAAGGCCGAACTGGCCATCGGAGCCCGCGGTGACTTCCAGCCGGCTGTCGCCGGAGCCTTCCGGTTTCTTGCTGAAGAGTTTGATCGCACCACCGATGGAGTTTTTACCCGCCAGAGTGCCCTGAGGA